>JBDTBI010000492.1:0-3014 GCA_039924215.1 Acidobacteriaceae bacterium | reverse complement strand
AATGGACCCCTACCTCTACGATGCAACCAGAGATTCCGCAGCGTTTGGTTCCTTGCCGGATGGAAGATTACTGGCTGGAATTGCAGGACACAGCCTTAGCTTTGATCATTTCGGGCCGCCTTCGGCGGCGGAGATTGCTGCTGGAAACAACACGCACGGCGAAACCCCCACCCTGAAGTGGGATGTCTCTATCTCAGAAAAGGAGAGCGTTCCGATCGCTGACTGCAGGGTGCTTCTGCCGGAGGCAAGGATACAATTTTCGCGCAAGCTCTCCATTGACCTAGATGCTCCGGTGGTCTACTTCGAGGAATCCGCCACCAATTTGATGAGCTTTGATCGGCCGATCTCCTGGAATCAGCATGTCACCTTTGGGCCGCCATTCCTGGAATGTGGTGCGACGATGTTTGACATGCCCGCGGTCAGGGGCAAAGTTTCTTCGGCGAGCTTCAGCGACCGCATGTTGTTGCAGCCCGATGCCGACTTTGAATGGCCGTTAGCCCCCGCTGAAGACGGCAGCCAACGCGATCTGCGGAAAACGCCGGAAGAAATCTGCTCGCAATATACCGCCCAGCTGTTGGACCCACGAGTCGAATTCGGATACATCGCAGCGTCCAATCCTCGATTGCAACTCCTGACTCTCTATGTATTCCGTCGCGCAGATTTTCCGTGGGTAGGGAACTGGCAAGAACGCTTTGCCCGAGCCCACGCTCCGTGGAACGAACAGGCGTTTTGCAGGGGTATGGAATTCAGCAGCACACCCTTTGCAATTCCTCGACGGGATACGGTGTCACAAGGCCCTTTGTTCGACGAACCCACGTATCGCTGGCTTCCTGCAAAGGCAACGGTCAGCCTCCGATTCATGGCGCTTCTATTCGATGTGCCAACCGACTTTCAAGGTGTCAATCAAGCTACGGTAGCGCGGAACGAAGTTCGCATCGTTGAAAGGAAAACAGGTCGAACATTTTCCTCGCCGGTACGCGCATTTCTCTGATAACAACCTTCAGTGTGCCCGAAGACGAAGCCGTGACGGTAGTTGGACTGTGATATGAGCCTACTTGCGATTGATATAGGATCGAGCCGCTGCAAGGGACTGTTGTTCTCTTCCGACGGCAAGACATTGGCGCAGTGCACGCAATCATATGCGCCGATCTTTTCACGGCAATCTTTCGCCGAAATGAATCCCGATACATTTCTGGACGCAGTCACGATCGTGTCGCGTTCGATTGGCAGTTTGCAACATCGGGACGCGATTGAGGCTGTCTGTCTTAGTTCTCATGGGGAGACGTTGATTCCCGTGAATGCTGCGGGCGAGCCACTTCGTTCTGCGATTCTGAATATGGACAATCGTGCGGCGGAGGAAGCTGTCTGGTGCGAACAGCAAATGGGCCGCAAGCACCTGTTTGAACTGACCGGCCTTACCTCCCACGCGATGTATCCCGTCCCAAAATTATTATGGCTGCAAAAACATGAACCGCAATTGTTCCGGGATGGTTCCCGCTTTCTTAGCGTAATCAGCTATATCCTCTCGCGCCTTGGACTGCCTCCCTGCATTGACTACTCGCTTGCATCCAGGTTCATGGCCTTTGATATTCGCAAAAAATGCTGGTCGAAAGAGATTTTGTCTCTCCTCCATCTGGCGGAGGATGCACTCCCCATCCCGGTGCTTGCGGGGACGATTGCAGGAGAGTTATCGCCTGAGGCTGCACGGCAACTTGGGCTTCCTTCTGGGGCGCGGATGGTCGTAGGAGGCCACGATCAGGCCTGCGGTTCCATTGGTGCCGGCGCAATTGCCGCCGGAAAAGTGTTCGACTCCATGGGGACGTATGAAAGTATTGCCGCCACCTCGGATGAGCCGCAAATCAGTGAAGGCGCGCTCAACTATAGCCTGAATACGTATTGCCACGTGCTTCCGGAAAAATTCATCACACTGGCCTATTTCCCGTCCGGCATTATGGTTCAGTGGTTTTCTGATCTTCTTTATCCGGCCAATGCAGTCGCAGCATCCGGCAGGTCAGAGGAGGCAAATTTCTCTGAACTGGAGATGCTTGCGCCTGCGGGACCAAGCGGTTTATTGGCCGTCGCGCATCTAATTGGGACGTGCAATCCAGACTTCAACCCGAACGCTCGCGGTGCAATTGTTGGGCTTACTGCAGGTTCGCATCGCGGTCATATCTATAAAGGTATTCTCGAGGGCATAGCCTGTGAGCTTTCAACCATGACCGGAATTTTTGAGCGCACATTGGGTCACTTCACGGACATCTATGCTACTGGAGGAGGAACGCGATCTCCGCTCGGCATGCGGTTGCGGGCTGCGATGACGGAGCGCAGATTCCATCTGATGAGCTGTGCGGAATCGGTGTGTCTCGGAGGCGCGATTCTTGCCGGCGTCGCGATTGGACAGTACCAAAACATTGGTGAAGCAGTGAGGCAAATGGTGCACGAGGAAAAGGTCTTTGAACCGGATGGTGAATTGGGACGAGTTTATCTCCCGATACAGCAAGGGTATGCTCAGTTGAATTGTTTACTGAAAACATTGGAATGCCCCAATGGCAACCATACAGATGGGTTAGGAGTAAAAGCGTGATTCAGCCAACGATCGGTTTTGTTGTGTACGGTGTTCACAAAGATGGCTTGCTGGATCCCATGGGCAAACCATTCATCGATGAGTCGATCATTGGTGAGGCAAAACAGCGGCTCAAGGCAGCCGGCGTGCAACTGGTTGAGCATCCGGCCGTCGTGGCGACCAAAGAGGAGGCAAAAGCAGCCCTGCGCGCCATGAAGAACAACGATCATGTCGATGCAGTCATTCTGTTTTCCGGGACATGGGTATGGGCGGCAAACCTGGTGGGTGCAATCCGGGATTACGCTGCGACAGGAAAAGGAATATTACTCTGGACACATCCTGGCTCCCAGGGGTGGAGACCGGTAGGCGGTCTTGTGATGCATGGCGGCCTGCTTGAGATTGGAGTGCCGCATAATTTCGTATACGGCGAAGCAGATGCAAACGAGACAAT
>JBDTBI010000491.1:0-4626 GCA_039924215.1 Acidobacteriaceae bacterium | reverse complement strand
AAACGCAATCCGCATGGTGGGGGCTATGCCGGTTTTTGTCGATATCGACAGCATCTCTCTCAACATGAATCCAGAGAACGTTGCCGCCGCAATCACGCCGCGCACGCGCGCTATTCTGGTGGTACATACGTTTGGCAGGCCTGCGGCGATGACGGAGCTATTGGAGATTTCCAGGCGGCACGGGCTGGTCGTCATAGAAGATGCGTGCGAGGCCATCGGCGCTGAATATCGCGGTCAAAAAGTGGGTATTTTGGGCGATGCCGGGGTGTTTGCTTTTTATCCGAACAAGCAGATGACCACGGGTGAAGGCGGCATGATTGTGACCAACCAGCCGCACATTGCGGAAACCGCACGATCTTTGCGAAATCAAGGGCGGACCGATTGCGGTGAATGGCTGGACCATGCGGTGACCGGCTACAATTACCGGCTGCCGGAAATGAGTTGCGCGCTAGGCCGCACGCAACTGCAACGGCTGGAGAGCATTCTGCAACGGCGGGCTGAGGTCGCGGCCTGCTATAACGCTGGTTTAAGAGGGAACTGCGAACTGATTTTGCCGGCCCTGGAGATACCGGACGGACGATTGAGCTGGTTTGTTTACGTGGTCCGCCTGAGCAAACGATTTCTGCTTGAGGAACGCGATGCGATCCTCCGAAGACTGGCCGAGCAGGGAATTGGATGCGGACGATATTTTGCTCCGATCCATATGCAGCCAGCGTATCGCGACCTGCCGCCGCCCAAAGACCGGCTCTCGATCACGGAGGAAGTTGGCCAGCGCTCGATCGCGTTGCCATTCTTCAATCGCATTTCGTTCGCTGACGTACAGGAAGTTTGTTGCAGTCTACAGGATGCAATGCGAGCGGTTTCACTCCACTAGGTCTCTGACTGCGCGATTTCGTATATGAGGATCGGAGAATCCCAGGTCTCAGAATCGAGACATGGAAATCCACTGTAGGTACAACAACAAACGGTCAGAGACCTAGCATCTTCACCGATCACTCGGTATTTACGTTCGCTTGCTAAACGGGTGCGCGCTCACGATGCCGGCTCCCTCTTTGATGGTGATGATCTGGTTGGCGTTTACATTGGTCAGACGATCGATGGCACCGCTTGGCCAGTGAATCTCGATCGAGTCTGCTTTACTGGATTCTCCGAGGCCGAAGGTGAGGACAAGCTCGCTTGAGGAAAGATAACTGGAGCCGCTGCGCAGCATGAGCTTCTGCGTGATTGTGCCCGAATGAACGATAGCGACCGCGCCAATGCCGTCGCGGTTCGATTTAGTGCCGATCAGCTTGATGCGCAAGCTGCGATTGGTGGCGCCCTCATTGCGGAAAAGTACAGCCGGGCCGCCGTTGGTGGTGACGATGAGGTCGAGTGCGCCGTTATTGTTGATATCGCCGTACGCG
This sequence comes from Acidobacteriaceae bacterium, assembly GCA_039924215.1. Taxonomy (GTDB): domain Bacteria; phylum Acidobacteriota; class Terriglobia; order Terriglobales; family Acidobacteriaceae; genus JAKAAZ01. The sequence goes on along the minus strand of JBDTBI010000491.1, from coordinate 3,223 downwards.
GCGCCACGAGCCACGCGCGGCATATCGAACGACTTGCCAATGTTCGCGGCGACGTCATGAAACTTTCCGTCGTGAAGGTTGTGGAACAGGTGCGGGTGCTCCGCGTAGCGAATAGTCTGCTGGATGCGCTCGATGTCCGGATCGAGATGACCGTCGGCTACGTAAAGATCGAGCCAGCCGTCCAGATCGTAGTCGAAGAAGAAGCAGCCGAAGCCCAGGGTCAACAGGCTGCCCTGGCCGACCTCGGATTGTGGCGCGACATCGACGAACAGGCCGTTGCGCTCGTTCTGATACAGAGAAAGCATCTGGTTGGAAAAATTTGAAATCACCAGGCTGGGATATCCGGAGTGGTTGTAGTCCGCTCCATCCACACCCATACCGGCGCGGGCAACGCCATCTTCGCTGTACGCGATTCCCGATGCAACACCCTGCTCCGTGAAGGTGCCGTTCTTATTGTTGATGTAAAGCCTGTTCGGCTGTGTGTCGTTGCTGATGGCAATGTCGGGCCAGCCGTCCTGATTGACATCGAGAATCGCGATACCAAGACTCTTCGACGACGTGTCGTACAAACCCGCCTTCTTGGTGACATCCGTGAACGTGCCGTTGCCGTTGTTTTTCCAAAGCCGCACGGACGTGCCCTTGTAAGATTCCGGCGTGCAATAGGACTTCGTCTTACCGTCCATCGTGCAGTAAAGGTCCTTCTGCGGCGACCATTGGACATAATTGGCGACCAGCAAATCCAAATGGCCGTCGCGGTCATAGTCGACCCACGCGGCGCTGGTGCTAAAGTCTGTTGGCCCCCACAGGCCGGCTTTTTTCGTCACATCGGTAAAGGTGCCATTGCCGTTATTGCGGAACAGATGGTTCTGCCCCAGCGCGGTGACGAACAGATCGTCGTGGCCGTCGTTGTCGAAGTCGCCCACTGCGACCCCCATGCCGTACATCGGCACGGCAAGGCCGGCTTTCTTGGTGACATCGGTAAAGGTGCCGTCGTGGTTATTGTGGTACAGCACCGGCGTGGTGACGCGGACTGTGTGACCGGGGAAGTTTGTGCCGTTGACGATAAAGATGTCCTGCCAGCCGTCGCCGTCATAGTCGATGAAGGCAACGCCCGGGCCCAGGGTCTCCGGCAGATACTTCTTTCCGAATGCGCCGTTGTAGTGAACGAAACGGATTCCCGCCGCGCGGGTGATGTCGGCGAAGTGAATGCGTTCCGGCACCCGGTTATGCGCGACAGCCGGTTTTTTTACATTTGCGAATGCGGCTCCAGAGAACGTGAGCGGCAAAGCAAGACAAATTGCGAAACGCAAATTTCTCATCGTTTCCCGAATCAATTTCCACCCCGATGGCTGAGGTTCGAACCGGACGACAGCCGGACCGAGGAAACGGAGACCGGCAGAGGCGCGGAATCGTGCTCATGGATCGGCTGACGTTCGCGATTGTCGTTCGGGTGTTTGGCGCGGAAGGGGCCGGTGAGCGCCTGCGCGGCCTCATTCGCCTTGAAGCGCAGGAAGCGTTTTTCGTACCGGGCCGCGTCCTTCGCATCGCCCATGCCGGTGGAGCAAAGCATCATGTGGTAGTTGGCCTCCAGGTTCTCCGGATCGATGTACAGGGCCTTTTGAAATTCCACCTCGGCAGGCTTGTATTCATGTTGCAGGAAAAGGACTCGTCCCAGGTCATCGAGGACAACGCGATCCTCGGGATACTGTTTGAGGACGATGCGAAGATGGGCGGCTGAACCATCGTAATCGCCTTCCTGCCGTAAGACGCGCGCATAGAAGTACTGCGTGCGCGCCAGTGTGGGCGCAAGCTGTAACGCCTTCAGCAGCACCTGGCGAGCGCCGGGAATATTGCCGCTTAGCAGACGGACGCGGCCAATGTTGACCCAGCCATCCGGATTCTTCGGGGCAACCTCCGTGACTCGGGTGAAGGCCGCTTCGGCGCCTTTCAGATCGTCCTGTAGGAAGAGTCCGATGCCATAATCGTTCCAGCGCTGCCAGTCGGCTGCGTTCAGTACAACCTGCGGAGGTGGATTCGGGGCATCCGGTGGAAGCACATTCAGCACCGCCGCATCGCTCGCCATGGTCGCAATCGGCAGATTCGGAATCGTCTTGATCTTTCCGGAGACATCCTTGGTGCTACCGCTGTAAGCCATTTTGCGATCATCGTAGTTCTTCGTTACCTGATCAGGGCCGGTCGCGACCGACACGCCCGCGTAAGAGAACTGAGTATAGGCCCACGCGAATTTGCGGTAGTTCAGCTCCGCCTGCAGATGAATTTTGCCGCGGACATTCTTCGGAATGTGCAAGCGGAAGTGCACAGTGTCTGCCGCGCCCGGTGGGATCAGGTGGACATATACAGTGGCCCGGGCGGCCCAGGCGTTGCGCTTATCAATAGGATTTCCGTGCGCGTCGATGGCCAGCGAACGATAGAAATGCGCGCTCGGTTCGACCGGACCTTTGCCGTTGTCTTCGACCAGACCGCTCCAGAACAGCACATGCCCAGCGTCGTCGGTGGCCTTCAACGCCAGCCAGCAATCAAAGGCGTCCACCGTTCCGCCGGGAAAAAAGTGGCCCACGGTCAGGGTGCGAACCACCACGTCCACGCGCACGGTTTCTCCGGCTCGTACCTCGGCGTTCACCCGGTTCAGCGGCGCGGTCACCGGGGCGAGTGGCGGTTCTTCGAGGGCTCCCAACGGCGCCCGCATCTCTGATTCCTCACCCACGGCAAATGTGGTTTCCAGTCGCATGCCGGAACTTAGATTTGATTTTTCACGCGGCAAAGGCTTGTCCGGCGAAATGGCGAAGATGTCGACATGCACCCGCTTGTCCTCAAGAAAATGCTCCGTATCGGCGAGCTGGATCTTGTCCTTATTCGCAAATGGCAACGCCGTGTTTGCCGCCAGGAAACGGTGCGAGTGCACCAGCCCATGCACGTTTCCCGCGTCCTCGGATCGAACCAGCGCCATGTGACAGTCCACGCAATTCATCGGCTTGGGCGGATAGTAGAAGGAGCGCGCGCCCAGGCCGGACACCCCGCTGGCCTGCCAGTTGTCGTAGTCGTTGAAGCCTCGGCTCCAACGATAATTATTCACGGGCACATCCAGATGGACTTTGTGGCAGGCCGAGCAATATTCCGCGGGAGTAACGCGCATGAAAGGCTTGAGAAAGGTGCGCCGGTGGGGTTCGGGATTTTCCTCAATCAGAAAATCGATCATGTGATG
>JBDTBI010000490.1:0-3194 GCA_039924215.1 Acidobacteriaceae bacterium | reverse complement strand
GTGGCTCCAGCTGCGATGACAGAAGCAGAAGTGCTAAGAACGTATCACGAAGAGAAATTTCTCGGTGGCAAATCAGCCAGTGAGCGCATGGCGGGCTTTCGGCAGGAGCTGCCGAAGGCCGTGCAGTCTCAGATTGCCGGTGAACTCCGGGGCCAGGTACGCACCCTGGTCGGCAAGCTGCGAACCCGGCTTAGCGACGAAGCCGCAGCACTGGGCGCGCTGATGGCCAACGCCGAATTCATTGCCACGGAACTACAGGGCAAGTCTGAACAGTTCCTTTCCAACCGCCGCGCCGCGTCGCGCAGCGTCAATTTCTCCAACACCGGAATCGGCACAGCCAACATTCCGCCCGATCAATATCAGCTGGACCGGGTCGGGCTGCTGCAGCGCTACCGGGCGAAATTTTCTCTTCAGGATATTGTGGATGACGCCTGGAAATTTCAGGCAGATCACTTTATCGAGAAGCTGTATCAGGAGACGTCGCAATATGTGTCCGAACAAATCACGCGATCTCAACTGCTCGACGATGGACTGCTCCGGAACGGGTTGCTGCAGGCATGGTCGAACCTGAACCTGCAGAACGGGCCGCGCCGCCATCAGGCTGCGACCAACAATTTATTCGCACCGCGCGACCCGGAGCTTCGCAAACAGTTGCAGCACGTTTTTGACGAGTGGAAAGGCTCGGAGTCTTCTCCGCGATGCAACATTAGCGATTCGATCGATGATTCCGTACTCTCCTTCATGCGTGTCGTCGGGCGCTTCAGCCTGGCCGACATTCATGAAGTTCAACTGATGCGGCAGGCATATGAAGCCAAGCGAAAAGATCCGGTGGAAAAAATGTTTCTCGACCTTCCCACCCATAAGCGTCGCAGCATTGCCGGCGACGATGAGAATGAAGAGCAGTGCAAATGGTTCGGGCTCGCCACAATCCTTGGCCTGCTTCGCGATTTCGGCCAGGATTTGGAATTCAATGGAAAGCCGCTGCGGACGCAGATTGCCGATCCCGTCGAACGCCACATGCATGCTCGTTTGCGAATGATCGACCCGGACTTTCAGGAGATCATCGAGAAAAAACGCGATAAGAAAATTCTGGAACTCGGTGGGAATTACGGTTGGGCGGAGTTTATTCACGATCGAGTGGAACAGCTCTATCCGTACAGCGAATTTCATGACATGGGCGAATACGAACGGCAGATCGGCGAGGTCCGCGACGAAATGATGGTGTACCTCCGATCACTTGGCGTGCCGCAATATTCGCGGGTTGGAGACTAGGCCTTGATCCTGCAACCTACATTGGTATTGCTTTGCGGCACCGGGGCGGAACACCTCAAGGACCAGGTTGTTCGCTGGATCAGCGAAGACGAACGCCGTGCCTTCTATTTCGCACACATCAGTGAAACAGCCGAAATGGAACAAGCCATTCCCGCGGCCGTCGGCGAATTGCGCTCCGCCAAGTTACTCGCCGAGTTGATTCACAACGGCTACGTCCCCAAAAATTACCGGCTGCAGGAGTTCCGCACCTTGATCGTCTGCCTATCGGAGGAGCAGGACTGGATTCGTGCGGCGCGCCGTCAACTGGAACTGGCACTCGAGGCGACGCCCTTCCTGAACCGCATCTTCTGGATCGTGTTGCTGGAGAAGCAGAAGATTCAAAATCTGCAGGAGGCACAACAAACACTCTTCGCTGACTTCGGTGGGAATGAATCCGTAACGTTGTTTCATGTCCTTCCCCTCTGGCGCGGCAGCAACCTCGATGCCGACGATACCTCAGCCATTCTGGAACGCTTGACGGTACTTCTGCTGAAGGCCGATGCGGACGCATCCCTGCCCATGATTTCAAAAGTTGCGTTGAACAAGAGCGCCTGGGCGGTTGGCATTGAGGCCTACCGCCTCAAGGGGCAATCCGAAGCCGGCAAGTGCGCCTTGTTTTTGGCGGCGCGCGAACTGATCGCGCAGTGCTTTACCGGCCAGCCGCTCAGCGGTCCTACCCTTGCCAATCTCGTGCGGGAAAAAATCCCGGACTTCGACAAGCAAGCCGACATGGACCCCTTCACGCCGGAAGGACTGGAGCTGGTGGGGCACTATGTCCGGAATTATGTTCCTGAATTGCTGGATGCGCTCGCTTCGCACAGCCCGGACGTGGAAAGCTGGCTGGATTGCCTGAAGTATCTGAAGCACGAAACGGCACATCCCAAAAAGTTGAGCCTTCGTGCCCCCGGCGGGTTAGTGCTGGAGGGCAAACCGAAACCCGCCTACTCCGGATTGAGCATCATGCTCATGACCGTTTCCGCGGCGGCCTGCTATCTGCTGTTCAAACCGGCCCCGCAACAAATGAACCTGGCGCTCACCGGAGGAAAAGCAGCGAAAAACCTGCCGCATCATCCGATTTTTGCTGCGGCACTGGAACGGATTCTGGTCGACATTCAACCGTTGCGCTATCCGGAGCTGCTGCAGGAAGCGCCCTCTGTCTCCGGGCTTGAGAGAGGCATTCCAACCGACAACATAGAAACCGCAAAAGTAGATCGCGAACTGATCGACGCCGCACGTGACCTGCTCCTGCAGCGCACCTTTGCCCTTCCCTCTCTGCTTTCATTCCAGTTCCTCACCGGCGAAATGACACCCGCGTCCGCCATGGCGAAGGTTCTCTCCGCACAGCAGGAAATGGAAAAGAAATTGGAAGTCATCATGATCGAACGATGGCTGAAAAATATACGGGAATCGCGATTCGGGAATGGACCCGAGGCGGACAGCGAGTGGCTCGATTTCATGTTTTCCTCCCCCATCCCCAATCCAGTGCATCTGGAATGCGAAATCTCCAGCCACCAGAATCAACCAGGACAGCCCGGCTGGTTTCCGCCCTACTGGCTGCACTATATGCATGCCGTCGATATGCGCTAGATGTGATATGCGCTAGGGTTGATCTTCATGCGATAAACCGCTTCTCAGGTGATCTTCGCAGTCGAATCGCCGCACATGAACCGTTCTATGATTCCGTGGGTGGCATCACGGTTGGCTGCTCCTCCGGATACCACAGCCGCGTCCCCTTCACCCGCGCAAATGGAGTCAGCGTGTGCGGCCTGCGATGCGACTTCCCGGTTGGGCTAACGAAAATGTCTTCCACCGTATGTCCATGGACTAGCAGCGCATCCCCGATCAGCGATCGATGGCACCGCCACGGCACCGCTTCGGAACAT
>JBDTBI010000489.1:0-3156 GCA_039924215.1 Acidobacteriaceae bacterium | reverse complement strand
GTATCATCAAAACGAGTGGAAATATCATCAAAAATATTTCAGGAAAGCGGCGGTTCCACAGCGCCCGCAGGGGAATCGAATAAGAATGCATAGCGGACGACTTGAATCCACGCAGAGCGCCGGAGATGCTCGTTTGCCAACGCGGCAGCTTGGCAACTCGGACATGCAATTGACATCCATCGGGTTTGGCGCCTGGGCCATCGGCGGCGGCGACTGGCAATTTTCCTGGGGTTCGCAGGACGACAACGAATCAGTCCTGGCGATTCAACATGCTCTCGATCTCGGCATCAATTGGATCGACACGGCGGCCATTTACGGACTGGGGCACTCGGAAGAAGTCGTCGGTCGTGCGATCCAGGGCCGATCGAACAAGCCATTCGTGTTCACGAAATGTTCCATGGTGTGGCACAAAAGGCCATGGAAAAAAGACAGCACCATCAGCCGCAGCCTCAAGCGGGACTCCATCCGCAAAGAACTGGAAGCGAGCCTGCGCCGCCTGCAAGTGGACACGATCGATCTCTATCAGATCCATTGGCCAGACCCGGAGCAGGACATTGAAGAAGGCTGGGAGACCCTGGCGAAGCTGAAAGAGGAAGGTAAAGTTCGTCACATCGGCGTGTCGAATTTTTCCGTGCCGCAAATGGAGCGTGCGGCCAGGATCGTACCCATCACTTCGCTCCAGCCGCCTTACTCCTTGCTGAATCGCGGAGTGGAGCAGGAACTGCTACCGTACTGCCAACAACACAACATCGGGGTCATCAATTACTCTCCGATGCTGTCCGGTATGTTGACCGGCGCAATGTCACACGAACGAGTCGCGAAATTTCCGGCAGATGACTGGCGACGCAACAATGCCCGTTTTCAGGAGCCGCAACTCAGCCGCAATTTGAGAGTAGCCGAATTGTTGCGCGAAATCGGCCGTCCGCACGGCCGCTCCCCCGGAGAGGTCGCGATCGCGTGGACGCTTCGTCTGTCGGCCGTAACGGCCGCGATTGTCGGCGCACGCAGCGCTAAGCAAGTGGATGGAATTATCGGCGCGGCAACGTTCCGGCTTCAGCCGGAAGAGATTGCGCGCATCGAGGAATTCCTTGTGGCAAATCCTGTGCCGGTAAAGGCCAACACTAAATAGCCACCCGGGTGCCCCACATCTCGCTTTCGAGATATGGGTTTCGGCCACGAATTGTCGTCCCTACCGAAGCGCGGCGAGTGGAGGGGCCTGCGTTTTTGCGGCCGAACCGCGACGCCTGCAAACGGGCCGCCAGTAAAATATCCTCATATCGATATGACAAAAACTACCAGGCTTGAGTCCGCCCCAATCAATCGCTTGATCGGCGTGCATGTTTCAACCACTGGCGGCGTGGCGAGCGCGGTCCATCGTGCATCGGCAATGGGCGCGAACACACTTCAGATATTTTCATCGAGCCCGCGCATGTGGCGTGCGTCAAAAGTTTCCGCGGAGCAGGCGCAGCAGACGCGCGCCGCACGAGCGGAGTTGAACATTGGCCCACTCGTCATTCACACCAGCTACCTCGTCAACATCTGTAGCCAGTCGGCTGAAGTATGCGAAAAATCTGTCCTAGCGTTCCGCGGTGAAATTGAGCGCGCGCTTGCGCTGGGCGCGGAATATCTCGTGATCCATCCCGGCTCCTATCGTGGAATGACGCGGCAGCAGGGTCTGGAGCTGGCGGCGGAATCCATTGGAAAGGCAATCGACGGATTGCCGTGGCAGGGAAGCGATTTTCATATCCTGATCGAAAACACCGCGGGCGCGGAACATTCGCTCGGCGGCTCATTCGAGCAGGTCGCGGAACTGATCGGCCAGCTTCGCAAACACGCGCCGGTCGCGGCTTGCCTCGACACTTGCCACACCCACGTCTCGGGCTACGACATCGTCAGCGAAGCCGGGTGGACCGACACGCTGGCGCAGATCGAGAGCACCATCGGATGCGACACCGTGCGCGTCTGGCATTGCAATGACGCCAAGGCCGCGCGAGGATCGAAGCTCGACCGGCATCAGCACATTGGCGAAGGGCAGATTGGCCGCGAACCGTTCCGGCGTCTGCTGCACGAGCCGAAATTCGCCCACGCGGCGTTCATCGCGGAGACGCCTGTGGACGCCCCCGGCGACGAGGAACGGAATGTGCATGCGCTCCGCGAACTGCTGTGACCGTCCAGGATTCCGTTAGCGCAGCGCGCCTTCTTTCCCGGCTATCCTGCGCAGAAGTCCCGTTTGGCCCGCATGGTAGGCCTGGTGGAAAAAGATCACATTCAGAAGCGAACGGACCGTCTCTTCCGGGTTATTGCCGGGCGAGAAGGGAGCCGGCCCATCCAGCGTCTCGAATGTAAGGCCCTGGAGCCCCGTGTCCATGCGCGCGGTCGCCTCATCGAATGCCGTCATCAGTTCCTTCAGGTTAAGCGCCTCGGCCGCGTCCCGAAGCTGAGGTGTGCCCCGATCGTATCGTTGCAAGCGGCCCTCTTCCATGACTGCCGTTTGTCCGACCAACGGAAGCAGTTTGTCATAAACGCAGACCAGATGGCCGACGACCCAATTCATGCAATTTCCGCCAGGTTGAGGTTGGATCAGACTTTCCTCTTGAGTTATATCGTCCACATTGAGATGAACGACTTTGTGAATGACGCCTGCACTATGGCGAAACACTTCGATCTCGCCGACTCTGTTCAATACCGCTGTGGCCATGATCTTCTCCTTATTTCAAATTGCGCTGAAATTTCTAACGGCCCTTGCGGACGGCATCGCCTCGACGCTCCGCAGCCTGCTGGATCCTAGTGAGGATGGCGGTCCATCCTTTGCCCATGTTCTCCCGATGGTCAGCTGGAATCTGACCCATCGTCCGATGCGCGAACTGCAATCGCGTCACGCCGTTTTCCTCCGACAACCGGTACTGCACGTTGGAGACGGCTGCGTAGGACATAAAGAGCGGTCCGCAGATTTCGAGCAGCGTCGGCGGCTTGATGGCCTGCACATGCCCCCAGAAGTGACCGGTATTGTTGCCCAGATCGCGATACCAGCGGCCGCCTGGCCAGGGTTCGAGCTTCATGGAGAGCGAGGTTCCGTCGGGCGTTTCGTTGAGCGGACCCAGTTGTTCGAGGATGCTCTCGAATACGATATCGATGGTTGCAGCGATCAATTCGTCC
>JBDTBI010000488.1:0-11178 GCA_039924215.1 Acidobacteriaceae bacterium | reverse complement strand
ACCGGCAGCCGGTGCTGTTCCGCCGCCTCAATTTCCCCCAGATTCTCCCGCAGTTCCGGGGGAATCCAGTCCAGCCCCAGTGCCCCATAAATCTCTTCTTCCGTGCCGCTGGGAAGCGCACTGCCATCCTCCAGCCGAGTTAATGCATACTCGTTCAGCGTGTAGCCCATTTTTAGCGCGCGCTGGCGTAGCGCGACATTGTGCAGCTTGGAACCGGTAAAGTATTGCAGGGCAGCGCCATAGCTTGTTTCGGGCAGCATGCGTACATCCACCTGCAGTCCCTGACGCAGATGGAAACTTACCTTGTTTTGACCCTTCGCGATCAGATCGGCGATCGGAGGATACGCGGCTACGTGTTCCACCACCGCAGACACCTGGTCTTCCGCGCAGGCAGGTCCCGTCACCAGAAAATCAAGATCTCCAACCGTTTCGCGTCCGCGCCGCAAGGAGCCCGCAGGCGTCACGCGTTCGATCCCAGGAAAGTTTCGCAGATATTCCGCCAGTTTTTCCGCTGCCAGCTCGGCGTCGTCCAGGTGGAACCTGCCCGCATGCTTGCGATAGTCGGCGATACCCTGCAGCAGTTTTGCCACCTGTTTGGGACCGCAACGAGGCAGCTTGTCGAGGCGGCCGTCACGGCAGGCGGTTTCCAGCTCATCAATGCTGGAAATCTGGGCCGCCTCCCAAAACAGGGCGACCGTCTTCGGCCCCATGCCAGGTAACCGCAATAATTCCAGCATGGAGGGCTTATATTTGGACAGCAACTCCTCCATCAAACGCAGGGTGCCGGTCTGCTCCAATTCCACAATATTTGCCGCCATGCCCTTGCCGATACCCGGCAGCTCCAACAGTTTTTTCGGCTCGGCCGCTAGCGGTCCCACGGCCACCGTGCTCGATTCCACGACTTCCGCGGCGCGCCGGTAGGATCGGATTCGAAACGAGTCCGCTGCGCTCACCTCCAGCAGGTCGGCGGTTTCAGAGAGGATTTGTGCAATCTGGCGATTTTCCATGGCGGCGGAGAGAATGCTGAAATTTCATCCCTCGAAGGCATCATCGCACCCCGGCGGGAAAAATGAAAACCCGGCTTTAGGCCGGGCATTTACTAACGGTCTTCTTAGAAGGCAGCAAGGAAGCTGAATACAAACACCATCCACCGCGTCGCACTTCTATGCAAGGATGCACAACTACACACGATTCATGTGCTCCCCGTATAGGCTCGACGACCGCGAGAATTCGATTGCGGACTTGATTTATTGGTGGACGACGCTTTGCAGTCGTTGGACCTGGTCTGCCTGCGGCCCCTTATCTCCCTGGACGATGTCGAATTCTACGTCGTCCCCTTCCTTCAAACTCTTATACCCTTCAATTTGAATGGCAGTGTAGTGTACGAACACATCGGGACCATCTTCCCGTCCGATGAATCCGAAACCTTTCGCATTGTTGAACCACTTTACTTTGCCTTTATGCTGAGACACGGAACACGCACCTCTCAATTACAGATCGGAAACCGCGAGGGGATCCTGTCGATATAGACGGGGGAAGAAAGAAATTGTCACTGTGAGGAAAAAATAATCTACAGGCAGCGCAAACATTTCCTATCGGGGCAAAAGAAACCAGCCGTACGGAGCGGCTGGTTTCGTTTGAGCCCGGACGAATGGGTTTAGCGTCTGGCGGCTGCGAGCCGCCGCGCATACAGCAGAATCGCAGCGATGGACTTGGCGTCGATGATTTTTCCCCGCGTCACCCATTCGAGCGCCTGCGAGAAGGGAATCTGTCGGTGCTCGATATATTCATCCTCATCCGGGGAGTCTTGTCCAGAACTCAATCCTTCCGCCAGATACACCTGCATCCACTCGCCCAGGAATCCTGGGCTCACGTAGAACCGGGCCAACTTCGTCCAACGTTTGGCGCTGTAGCCGACCTCTTCCTGCAGTTCGCGTTTTGCGCCAGGCAGGATTTCTTCGTCCGGCTCTCTGCGTCCGGCGGGGATTTCCCACATGTATTGTCCGGCGGCGTGACGATATTGGCGCTCGATTACAATCAGCGGATCGGCTGGATTCTTTGTATCGTCCACGGCAAGAATGACCACGGAACCGGAGTGCCGGATCACGTCGCGTCGCGCGGGTTCTCCCTGCGGCTCCTGAATGTAATCGGTGTAGACGTCGAACAGCGGGCCACGATAGGCAAGCTTGGAAGAGACCAATTGAACCTTCGCGCTGCGTTTTCCCTTGATCGGGGCGGTAGGGGAAGCAGACCTCTTTCCCTTTGCAGTCCGCTTCGTAGCACCTTGTTTCTTTTGTGTTGTATCGTGTGTCTGGCCGGCGTGCTGTTTCCCGGCCACCTTCGATGGCGCTTTCAGCCCAGATCGCATCCAAGTTCCTTTCATGTTTTTTGATATCGTGGGGAGTCTCTTTCGATACGCGTGGGCGAACCATTTCTCCCACATGAGACCATAACCCAAACCGGCCTTGATGACAAAGCAGGCACAGGAAAACCAGTTCGATCGTTTCTTACGGCTTGGGTGCGGTTTCCGAAATGGCAATCTCGGCAAACGTCATATGCGCCGCAGGGTGGCGCGTCGCACGCTTCCAGTCTTGAAACAGTTGCCCATAGCTGGCTTTCAGATAGTTTTCCGGCGGAATTCCAAGTTTTGCCGCCATTCGGTCAATCCAGGCAGGTTCGCCTTCCAGTTCGGCAAAATCCCCGATCGGCGTTACGTCCACCACGATATGCCCTTCGTTGTCGGCCCATTCTGTCCGAAATTTTTCGTAGATAAAGACGGGTGCATATCCGAGCTGCTCCAAAATAGCGGCAACGGTTTGACCGTTCTTGACCTCGGTTTCAGTTTCCACGCGTACCTTGTGCGTGGACGATGCGGACGTCTCGGCAAGTGCTTTGTGGGTCAGGATGCAACGGTCCCCGTATTGCCGAACGCGCAGCAACTCGCCCCGTTGTCGCAGTCGGTTCGCGCTGTCGTCGAACAAGACATTGCGTTCCAAGGTTTCCGCGGTGAGTACATGAAAACCCGCCGCCGGCAATTGGGCCGTAAATGCGCCACGGTCCATCAGACGCACTTTGATTTCTATTTCCATCTTGCCGGATGCGGTTGCCTTGGCCATGCAATCAGTTTCGCACGATGCGGCCAGCGAGCAGATAAAGACAGATTAGGATGAAGAACGGAGGCGAAGGACGCAGACGAAAGAAATATGCGCTACCGGGACCGACAGGCGGCACGCGAAACGAGATGAAAGAAAAAAACACAGTCCGGCTGGCGATTTCCGCAGATGCCATCGCTTCCCCGGCGGCGCAACACGCTCTTACCCACGCGGCTGAAGTGATTCGCGCAGGTGGCACGGTAGCGTTTCCAACGGAGACGGTGTACGGCCTGGGGGCGAATGCGCTCAGCACTCAGGCTGTGGAAGGCATTTTTCTTGCGAAGCAAAGGCCGGGCTGGGATCCGCTGATCGTACATGTTGCGGACGCGGCGATGTTGGACCGCGTCGCCCTTCATGCAGCAGAAACGGTGCAGTCAAAGATCGATCGATTGATTGCTGCATTCTGGCCGGGCCCCCTCACTCTGCTGTTGCCAAGGAATCCCACTGTGCCCTCGGCGGTTACCGCGGGCCGTGTCCTGGTCGGTGTGCGAATGCCTGCACATCCGGTGGCGCGGGCGTTCATCGCCGCGGCTGGCGTTCCCATTGCCGCCCCCAGCGCCAATCGCTTTGGCCATACCAGCCCCACCACGGCGCAGCATGTGCTCGACGATCTGGATGGCCGCATCGATCTTGTGCTGGACGCGGGAGCAGCCTGGTGCGGCGTTGAGTCCACTGTGATTGAAGTCACGGAGCAAGGGATCCTCCTCTATCGTCCCGGCGCAGTTGCGGCCGAGGAGATTGAAGCCGTCGTTGGCCCGGTCATTCTCTATCAACCTCCGCATGTGTCACCCGGAAACGCGATGCAGCATCCGCAATCGCTGCCTTCCCCCGGGGTGGACATGCGACATTACGCTCCAAAAGCAAGGGTCATTCCGCTGGAGATGCAAGCGTATGCAGAAGCTGACGCTCCTGCACGATGGTTGCGGCTGGTGATCGAGCGATCCATCGATCAATCCTGGGAGCCAGCAAAAGTTGGAATCATGCTGCCGATGGGCTGGCCCTTGCCGGAACCATTTATCGGTGTTCGCTATGCCTGGGGAAGCTGGGGAAACGATCGAGAGTTGGCACAACGGCTTTTTGCCGGGCTACGCAGTCTGGATACCATGGGAGTGGATGTCATTCTGTGTCCGCTGCCATCGGGCGTCGGCATGGGAGCCGCAATACGCGACCGGTTGCTGAAGGCTGCCCGCAGGGAATAGGCGTTCCAGCGCGCAGGAACCTTAGGACATGGTCTGGGGACGATTTTCTCCAGCCTTGTAAATGTAACGGATGCTGTCTTTATAAACCAGCACGCGAGTGCGAACGCCATTCTGTCGCGTGCCACGCCCGACGTTGCGCAACTTAATCGCGTAGCGGTCGTACCATTCGATCGATCCCTCCAGCTCCACTCCATTTTCCAGCATCACGATCATGCGGGTCTGCGCCTGAATCTGCTTTTGGAAGTAGAAAACTTCAGCATGGGAGCTGTCTTCGACGCTGCCGCCCGGCACGGCCTGGGCCGTAAGGGCAGGGCCATGGCCATAGATGGCTGCCTGGCGTGCCGGTGTTGATCGCAAGGAGAGATTCGGGCGGATGAGACGCCGCTGTCCGGAAAAATCAGACTCTGGCGTCGATGGGACCGGGGCAGGAGGAGGGGGCGGGACCGCAACGATAACCGGCGTGTGCCCATTCGGCTTCAGCTTACGCAAAGGCATAGGATTCCATCCGTGTATGGATCACAGAGTCAAATTCGTCAGCACCCCAACTCGAGGTAAAGAGAAAAGCGACCTTAAAGCAAATTGATTCTGCTGAATAAATTCGATGCTAGTTGAAGACTGGATGTTTTCCAACTAAAGTTTGTGTGCTTTTACAAAACGGTGCAGTGGGGTTATCGCTGTTGCAACCCTGCCGCCAGGGCGTCAAGTGAAAGCGAGCGCAGCAGATTGCGCCGCATGCCCGTTTCCACTTCCACTATGCGCCGCACCGCACCCTCAATCCAGTCAAACGAAACGCTTTCCGCCAGCCGGCGAAGCTCCGGCAGGATGTCGATATTGCGGGCCATCTGGGGCTGTCCTGCTTGCAACAACATCGTGTCTTCTAACAGCATGGTGAGCGTGCGCAATAGATCCTGGGTCTTCTGTTGGCCGTCGGCCCCCGCTCGATATGTTTCAGTCATGTGAAACAGGGCCGAATGGTCTGGCTCGGCTGTGGCCGTATGCAGCAACAACAGCGCATCCTTGCGACTGGCAAGATAGGTATCGACGTCGAAACTCAAAGCTCGACCAACCCCTCCTTCCGCCAGTTGTACCACCAGCGTGCGCCGCGTTTGCGGCCATTCCGGATGATGCTGCGCGAGAATCTCTTCCAACCGGTCCGTCGGGACAGCAGTGAGCCGCATCGGGCTGCAACGGGAGCGGATGGTCGGCAGCAAATCCGATGGATTTTCGGCCAACAGCAGCAGGTGCGCGTATTCGGGAGGTTCTTCCAGCAGCTTCAGCAGCGAGTTGGCAGCTTCGCTCATAAATTTCGCCGTCGGGAAAATGTAGATTTTCCCCTTGCCTTCTGCCGGCGCGCGTTGCGCGTTGTGAATCAACGAACGAACCTGGCCCACTTTGACCAGCATCTGCGGCGGGTCCGGCGGAACTACCAGAACATCCGGATGTGTCTGGATCAGGATGCGTGTCTCTTTACGGTCGGCGTCACGCAGGCCTTCGCGCGTCTCCACCGCCTCCGCGACGCGGGCGTTCAGGTCAAGTGCGGCGGCAATCCGCACGCAATTATGGCAGACATCGCAGGCGTCCGGCAGATCGTTATAGGTTTGCGGATCAAGGCAGTTCAGTGTTTGTGCCAGCGCGATCGCCAGCGAGTATTTCCCTGAGCCGCGCGGCCCGGAGAGCAAAATGGCATGAGGTAACCGGCCGGATGCAGCGGATTCCTGCAGTTGCCGTGCCGTTGCTTCGTTACCGAGAAAGCTGCGAAAGTTCACGTTTCGAGCCTAGCAGATGGCGGTGCATCGATTTGCGTCAGCCGTTCCGCGACAATCTCCGCGACGCGCGTCGCAATCGCTTCCACAGGCAGATCATCGGCCACGGTCACCACGCGGGCGCTTTCCCGTGCCGCAATTTCCTGATACGTCAAAAAAACGCGCTCATAAAACGCACGCCCTTCGGCTTCAAACCGGCTTTCATCCGTACCGCGCGCCAGTTGGCGGCCATTGCGTCTGCGTGCCCGCGCCAGAGACGCATCCAGATTCGGCAGCAACAAGATTGTCAGATCGGGCCACAAGTCGCCGCAGACTGCCCGATGTAATGCAAGCACGCGTTCACTGCCGAGACCGCGTCCGCCCCCCTGATACGCCTCTGTGGAGTCGGTAAAGCGGTCGCAGAGGACAATCTGTCCTTTCGCCAGCGCAGGCTCCACAATCTGATGGATGGACTGGGCACGGTCGGCGAACATCAGTGCCATTTCTGCCAGCGGCGCCACATTCTGTGTGGAGGAATGCAGCAGGACCGCGCGAATCTGATCGCCCAGTTCCGTGCCGCCGGGCTGTCGCGTTGTCGTGACCGCTCGACCCTGCGCGTGCAGCGTGTGGGCCAACAGCCGAATCTGGGTGGATTTTCCCGAGCCATCCAACCCTTCAAACGTAATAAAAAATCCGCGCGGCATGGCGGGAGTGTACCACTGCGGATTCCTGGACAGTTAGCGGAGGAGCTGCCATACGGATGCGAAAGGAGCCTCAGGCTTTTCGGAACGCCTTCTGTGTTGATGCCACTCCACCGCAGATGTTGCGATAATGGATTTGTATACGGTCTCTTTCAGGAGGCTTCGGCATGGCCCTGCAATTCACAACTTCCTACATTGAAGATTCAATTGCTCTGTTTCACTACTACAAAAAATTAGCGGAGCGGGCGGTCCAGCAGGTGACGGACGAGCAGATGTTCACGCTGCTGGATGAGGATGCAAATTCCATCGCGATTGTGATGAAACACATGGCCGGGAATATGAAGTCGCGGTGGACGGATTTTCTCAGCTCGGATGGCGAGAAGGCCTGGCGCAATCGCGACAACGAATTTGTCGCACCGGAGAGGACGCGCAACTCGCTTATGGAGATGTGGGAAGAAGGTTGGGAGTGTTTGTTCACGGCACTCCAATCCATGACGGATGCGGACCTGCGCCGAACCGTCACCATTCGCGGAGAGGCACATTCAGTCCTGCAGGCAATTAACCGGCAAGTCGCACATTATGCGTACCATTGCGGGCAGATTGTATTGTTGGCCAAGCATTTTCAGCACTCAGTCTGGGAGCCCCTGACCGTACCGAAAGGCAAATCCGCGGATTTCAATGCGAGGATCGCATCCGGAACAGCCAGTCAGCGGTAACGATCTTCCCTTCGCGCAAGATGCTGCATGCCGATTTCGTCCCGGTGCATCGTGGCGATCTCAATCTGGTATTCTCCCAACGGTTTGCAGCGATCATGAACTTCCATTCGGGCAAAACGAATTGACATCTTCCCCGTCCTGCGACATTCTGGATAGGTCATGATTTCTACGCTCTACCCCTCGATGTGTCGGTACGCAGTACGCTGTTGCTGTTGTTGTAGCAGCGTTGCCGGCCCAGGGTATGAGCACTGTCGATAGCCCCAGAGTTTCCTCTTCAGTCAGCTCTAGAACAGACAAGCCCCACGGCCCGCACATCTTGTGAGCGTGGGTCTTTTTGTGTCTGCCTCATATTCCCTTAAAAATTTCAAATCCAGAGCGCACGCAACCAGAGTGTCCTCGTAAGTCATTCTGGCAAGTGCTTTCAGGCAGATGCAAACGCTCCCAGCGAGCGAAACAACGGTTGGACGGAAGCCATATGGAAGCAACGACGATGGAGCTGGCGATAGGTTTTATCATCGCTTTTGCAATCGCCGTGACAGGTGTTGGAGCGGGCACGATTACCGCGCCGCTTCTCATCTTTTTTCTGGGTGTTCCCATTGAGTTGAGCGTCGGAACAGCCCTCGCCTATTCCGCAATCGTCAAGATGATCATCGTTCCGGTCCAGGTCTGGCGCAAACAGATCAATTACCGCGTTGTTGGGATCATGCTGATCGGCGGCCTTCCCGGCGTCATCCTTGGAGTGCTGCTATTCCATCGCGCGGTGTTGTACGGGAAGCAGACGATTCTGTACGCGGCGCTCGGCAGTATCATTGTCGCGTCTTCCGCATGGCACCTGTACACCACGGTTCGTCCAAACAACCCCGGCAAAGCAAAAAAAAGTCACCTGGCGTGGCTGGCTGCAATCGTGTTTCCGATTGGCGCCGAGATGGGCCTTTCTTCCTCTGGCGCCGGTGCGCTGGGTTCTCTCGCGCTGCTCAACCTGACAACATTGAGCGCGTCCCAGGTGGTGGGTACCGACCTTGCCCTCGGTCTTTGCATCTCGTTCGTGGGTGGAGGATTACATATTCTCGGTGGCAGTTATGATGGAGGCCTTCTGCTGCGACTGGTTGTTGGAGGCGCGTTCGGTGCGCTGATGGGTAGCGTGGTCGCAACAAAATTGCCAAGCCGCCAGTTGCGGTTGGTCCTGGGTGTGCTTTTATTAGCGATTGGGCTTCAGTTCTGCTACCGCGCAACGCGTCCCCAGGGCGCAGCTGCCACCGTGAGCGCGCATGTAGGTGCACCCCAATAGGAAATCCGAACTACTGGAATGAGCCGGCGACAATCGTTGCCTGTAACTCCACCTGGTCGTGGAACTGGTGCCGCGTCAGGCGATAGGCGACTTCGAGACCATCCCCCACGACGGGTGGCCGCTCGAGTGCACTGTCGATTGAAAACCATATCGCTTCCAGTGTCAGCTCTCCGCGTTTCAGCCGCAGCCGTCCATGCCGCCCATTCGTCAATGGACGAAACGTGGCTACGCGAAACGAGCCGGAGTAGACAGGGGCCTCAAACCCTCGCCCGAATGGTTCGAGCTCCTGTAGCGCCTGTATGCACTGCAGGCTATGCGACTTCGCATCCAGTTCGCCATCTGTCCAGACGGTAGGGCCGGTCCACAGGGGTAGGCCGGCGGCGATGTTCCCGGCGGTTTGTTCTTGCACGGCCAGCGAGAATGCCTGGCGAAACAGATCCATATCGTTGACGCGAAGGGTAGCGCCCGCCGCAGCCTGGTGGCCGCCATAGGCGACAAGCAAATCCGGATGCGCTTGCGCGACATCCTGCAGCGCGCGTTGCACATCAATCCCAGGGACAGATCGGAACGATCCACTTGCAAGTCCGCTGGCACGTTTCTGCGCCAAGCCTGGCGTGGTGCTGCGTGCCCCCTGTCCCTGCGGTGCGAAGATGGCACACGGCTTTCCAAATGCCTCAACGACCCGGCTCGCGGTAATGCCATGCACGCCAGAATGCCCGTCTTCGAGGAACAGTACGATGGCGGGTCCCTCTACCTGGGCCGCTTGCGGAAAAGCCTGACCCCGCAAGCGTCGCTCAATCGTCTGGCGCTCCGTGTTTTCGCGTTTCAACTCGCTCCAATGGGCGGCTGCCTCCGCTTCCGTTTTGGAGATCAGAAATCGAAATCCAACTTCTGCCCAATCCAGCCGCCCCGCAGCGGCAACGGCGGGAACCAGGCGGAAGGCGATGGTTTCGGCGTCGATCTCGCCGTCCACGTCCAGCGCAAAAATCTTCCAACACGCTCGGCGGCCGGAGCGAACCAGTTCCAGACCGCGGCGAAGAAAGGCTCGATTGATCAGGCTCGCCGCCGGCGACAAAGACACGCAATCTGCAATCGTCGCTACGGCGACGAAATCCAGCAGGCTGGCGAGCGAGGGCAGTTGCGGAAAACCGCCGCTTTCTAGCAACGCGCGCCTCACTTTTGCCATCACCAGAAAGGCGACGCCCGCGCCACAGACATGTTTGTCATAGTCCGAATCCAGCCGCGATGGATTCACAACGGCATATGCGGAGCGCGGTGGCCCGTCCGGCGGAATTACGTGGTGATCTGTCACCACCACATCGATTCCGTGCGCAGCCAGGGTCGCAATGCGCGGTTCGTCGCTACTTCCTTTATCGGCGGAGATCACCAGTTGCGGGCCAAATTCCTCGATGCGCGCAACCACTCCCTCTCCAATCCCATGCCCTTCCGTCAGCCGGTGGCTGGTAACGACGCGCACGCGATCAGGCGCAACCCCGAAGCAGTCCACCATTGCAGTCCAAAGCACAGCCGCCGATGCGGTGCCATCCATGTCGTGGTCACACGTAAGCACGATACGTTCTTTGCGGTGAATGGCCCGCACGATGCGCTCAACGGCGCGATCCATCGATGGAATCAAACCGGGATCGGCGATGTCTGACAATTTTGGAGCGACAAGGGATTCCCAGCTGAGAAACCGATCCAGGCGTCGGCTCAGGAAATCTGCAATTGCGGCGGGGATGCCTGCATCCAGGTAGGCGCTGCGCACAGATACATTGCATTCCCGTTCGACAAATTGTTTTTGCGGCAGCCTCCAGGGCGCAGAGCCTTGGTTCGTCGAAGGCAGATCCTTTGCCGGAGAATCTGCCGGCATCGAAGCTTCGACTACCGAGGCAGCAGGATCATCGTTCACTCTGCTTCCTCGTCGATGTCATCTACATCCAGCCTGTTTTCGATCAAATCCTGAAGGCTGTCGACGGTGTGTACCATGGCGTGATAGTCGCGGTACCACTCTGTCTGGGTTTCGTGCACAAACAGAATTCCCTGGTGAGCAAACGCCAGCTCAATATGCCCCACCTTGCCGATTTCGAGGAAAAGCTGGTTGAGTCTGTCATTCTCCGGATCGGATGCCTCCCGGCCCGACAGGTGTTTGAGCTCACCGACCAGCAATTCGAGCGTGGTTCGATCCAGTGCATCCTCGCCAATGCAGACCAACGGCGCACCGGCAGTCTTCGCCATTTCGACAAAGTCTTTCCAGCTTTCTTTCGTGCTATCCGCCTGGGCGTCGGCCGTCTCGGGATCGCTCCACCATACCCGCGGAGTGTCTTCCGGGATGAGGGCGGGGAAATGGCGCATTCCGTGGCCCTCGATGAAGGCGATCATG
>JBDTBI010000487.1:0-3127 GCA_039924215.1 Acidobacteriaceae bacterium | reverse complement strand
CCATAGTAGGACGCCATTCTCTGCCGCGCCGCGGAGGGATCCTTCCGATTCATACCCAGTTCTGGAGTGGCATGGCCTATTTCGATGGAGTTCCGGACCCTTTCCGGCAGTTGCTGCAGGTCCGCCTTGCCCCAGCTTGGCGAGAGTTTCATCTGCTCCGGCTGGTACATTTCCGCAAACCGTTTTGCCGGCATAAAGGGCTCATGCGGCTTGAGGAAGGAAGAGACAAGAAAGAACGGCTCGTCGTCTGGCGTGTAATTCTCGAGGAAGTGGATGGATTCCCGCGCGACAAAGCTTTCAAAATGATCCGGCTCTTCCATAATGGAGGGATGTCCAACTGCCACCGCGCCCTGTCGATCGTCCTTTTGCCGATGACCTTTCCAGGGATCGCCTTGCTGGCGCCATAGGCTTGCGATCTGTGGAAGGCCCGCTCCGGTATCCGGATGGCCGACCTCATCGTTATACAGTTTCACCTTGGGGCCCAGGGCCTGATACCAGTCGTTGAACTCCAGTTGGTAGTTGAAGCCGTGCGTCTGCGCATCCACGAAATGCATTTTTCCGATCAGGGCAGTCATGTAATCCGCACGGCTGAAGTGGTGGGCCAGGGTCTTGTGCCTGGGAGAATAGGGCTTGTCGCCCCCCTTCTCGAGTACGTCGCGAGGAAGCAGGTTGTGCGTGTAGAGCCCAGTCAAAATGGAAGCCCTGGATGGGCCACACACCGGATTCGTGCAGTAGGCGTTGGTGAAACGGACACTTTCCGCAGCCAGGCGATTCAGGTTGGGAGTACTCGCCACGGAATCTCCAGCCACCCCCATGCAACTGCGCTTATGCTGATCCGACATCAGAACGAGGACATTGGGTCTGCGCCGATTCGGCACTGCCGCAGCGGGCTCTGCGTCGGCGTCCGTCGTGTTCAGCGCCGCTGCGCGATCGACGTTGATGCCAAGAGCCCCGAGCGTTGTGGCGGTCATCGATAAAAACTTCCTTCTGTCCATTGCGCTTCCTCCTCTTATTCCGGATTACAGAGTTCCAATAACAACTGTGCCCAACGGTCGCCGTAATCGTTCCAGCCACCCAGATGTTGGACACGCTCCAGAGCAGCCGCGCTCATACGCTGCTGGAGTGTGGGGTCATCCGCGAGTTGTTGCAGCCGGTCGGCAAGCGCTTGCGGATCGCGTGGTGGGACGACGAAACCTTCCACGCCATCGGTGAATAAGTTCTCGGCGCCGGTGCTGGTCGTCGAAATCACGGGACAGCCACACGCCATGGCCTCCCCCTGCACCATGCCAAAGCCTTCATCAATGCTGGGCAGAACGAGAACGTGACTGCGACTAAGATATTCCAGCAGCTCTTTCTTCGGGACGGGACCTAGCATCTCCACGTGTTCCGTGGGCAGCTTGTCGAGCACAGGTTTCATCTCTCGCATAACACTGCCGATCAGGCGCAGGCGTTTGCGGGGATGACGAATGCGGGAGAATGCCTCCAGCAAATATGGGATGCCTTTATGCAAACTGATCTGGCCAATAAAGATTACCTGAAATTCATTCGGAGGCGGTGTGGCGACAGGGTGGAACGCGTCCAGCCGCACACCGTAGGGAAGGATGTGAATCTTTTCCGGGGCAATGCCTTCCTGCACAAAACTACGGGCAGCAAAATTCGACGGCACAGTGATCGCATCAGCCATCGCGTACTGGCGTTCTTCACGCACCGTGTCCCGCGGATCTTCCGTTTGCAGTGGAATATTCCAGCGATCGTACTCCTCCTGCATGGCGCGGCCACGATAACGCGCATGGGTAGAGCCGCGATCGCAGATATATTTTCCTCCGCGCGACTGGACAAGCCGACCGGCAGTGAGGCCAGCGCCGGAGATTGCGATGAGCGCGTCGCAACGGTTCTTCGATTTGGCGATACGCCGCGTCATCCATCTATCGAACGCCAGGCCATTCCAATAATCGAGACCCTCCGTCCAACGGGAGGGATACAAGCCGTAACGGGCCAGACCGGCGAGCGGGCCATGAATCCACGGGAAGGTCTGGACGTATTCATGGGGCAGACCTTCCCGCTGCAGACGGACCCAGGGATAGGTGGAGTAGACGGTTTCGAGGTATTCGTGGCGGCGTAGTTGATGCGCGAGTTCAAAGTGATGGAAAACTCCGAAAACAGCCTGCGATACGCGCACCGCTTCTCCGTGGAACAAAAACTGGAACCTTGCTTCCTGACCTAAAGTATCAGGATGCGAGTTGGAACGAAATGCAGCGAAGCCTCCAACGGCGAGAATGGGCTGCTTCTCTTGCCCTTTTCCGCGTGAAGGGTGGAGCACCTGCATTTTTTAGTGCTGGATCGCATAGTAGCCCTGACGGGCCTGCACGCGAAGCGGCTTGCCATTTTGCCGGCAGGCGACGCGAATGCGGCGGTACTTGGCGTCCTGGACGGCGTTCGTGGGGGTATAGGTGGCCAGGTATTCGGTGCGGAGCTGCGTCTCAATGGTGTCAAAGGCGCCTGGCAGCTTGCGTCCGTTTTTACCGATCGGAAAAACCTCGCCCCCGGTGGCCTCGACGAGCTTGCGCATGGCGCCCGAGCCGGAAAAGTCGAGTGCCCCGTAGAGGCCGGGATCGGACATCAGCAGAACATAGACGATAGCGTCGGACTTCTGCGCGGCTTCCAAGGCAGACTGGAGCTTCTCCTGGCTACCTTCATCCTGGCCGTCTGTCAGCAGGATTAGCGCTTTGCGCCCGGTTTGCTGGCGCATCTTGTCGTTGGAAGCAAGGTAGACGGCATCGTACAACAGCGTGCCCTTAGGCCGCGTGATGGAAGGAATCGTGCCGTTGGCATAGTTTCCGGAGCTGGAGTTGATCTGGGCGGCGTCCAGCGCCTGCTGTAGTTGATTTGGACTGCCGGTCCAGTCCGCCGACAAGTCGACGGTGACATCAAACGAGATGAGGAAGGCCTCATCCTTTGTCCACAGGATATGCCGCAGAAAAGCGGCTGCCGCTTTCTGCTCCTCAGGCAGAACACGCTGTTGGCTCAGGCTGGTATCGAGCAGGATGCCGAGCGATAACGGCAGATCGCTTTGCGCGGAAAAACTTTTGAGCGTTTGCTGTTTGTTGTCTTCAAAAACATTGCAGTC
>JBDTBI010000486.1:0-2612 GCA_039924215.1 Acidobacteriaceae bacterium | reverse complement strand
AGACAAGCGAGCGTAGAATTTGCTTGCAGGGCCAGCAACACTTTCAAGGAGCTGAATCGATGACCACGTCACGCATTGCGTTTGTAGTTTTACTGATCGTAGCGGTTGTTTTCTTTGGAATACGCGTCTTCGCGGCCTCCAATTCGATACCGCAGGTCGGCGAGATGGCGCCGGAGTTCACCCTGCCATCCCAGGAAAATACGAATGTCAGCCTGAGCCAGTACAAAGGCAAATGGGTGGTTCTGTACTTTTATCCGAAGGACCAGACCTCCGGGTGCACGATCGAAGCGCATAATTTCCAGAAGGATATGAGCAAGTTCGACGCTGTGAATGCGGTGGTGCTGGGGGTCAGCGTGGACTCTGTCAAAAGCCATCAGGCGTTCTGCGCCAAGGACGGGCTGCATTTCAAGCTGCTCTCCGACACGGGCCACACGGTCGTCTCGCAGTATGGATCGCTTGCCAACTACATGGGCATGAAGATGGCGAAGCGCAACACCTTTTTGATCGATCCGCAGGGCAAGATCGTCAAGGAATGGATTGGCGTCGATCCGAACCACGCCAGTTCCGAAGTGCTGGACGCGATCCAAGGAATGCAGAAAAGCTGATGGGCATGCAGAAAAGCTGACGCTGCCAGCGGAGCGAGATCGCTCTACAAGCTATCCAGCTTAACGCACGGAATGCTCTTCTGACGCACGCTGCTTTCAATCGCCATCTCCAACAGGCGAATGCAGCGCCAGCCTTGTTCGCCAGGCACCGCGAGTGGAGCGCGTCCGAGAATGGCATCGCGAACATTCTCATAATATCGACGGTAATCGCCAGGCAGAGTTGGCACGGGACGCTTCACCGCGACACCTTCGTGGACCGTGGTCAGCTTGCCCCAGGCCTGCTCCGGCTCTTCGCCCCAGTGAGGGCCGCCGAGAATTGCGCCGGCTTTTAGTGCAGGTTCCTGCGGGTCGAGTCCATATTTGACATACGAACCACTTGTTCCGTGCGCCACGAAGCGCGGTCCTGCCGCAGCAGCCAGCAACGAGCCATAGAGCGACACGCGCAGCCGAGGATAGTGCAGATGGACGGCAAAGCCGTCGTTCACCGCCGTCCGGTCGCGGTCATAGCGAAGGTCCGCGGTCACGGCCTCCGGCGTGCCGAACAGCACGAGGGCCTGATCCACCAGATGCGCGCCAAGATCATGTAATAAGCCGTTTCCGGGGAGGTTGGTTTCCTGCCACTTCTTGGGGCGCAGCCCGGGATGAAAGCGTTCAAAGCGTGATTCGAGGCTGACTACACGACCCAGTTCGCTGTCCTCAATCAACTTTTGGAGCGTGAGGAAATCCCCATCCCAGCGCCGATTCTGGTACGCGGAGAGTACCAGCGTTCGCGAGCGAGCCAGCTCAATCAACTGGCGCGCCTGTTCGCTGCTCGCCACAAATGGCTTGTCGATCACGACATGCTTGCCGGCTTCCAGGCATTGGCGGGCCAACTCAAAATGGGTGGAAGGCGGTGTGGTGATGACGACCAGGGCCAGCTCCGGCTGCGCCAGCAGGTCTTCCATCGATCGCGCAATGGCGACCCCGGGGTAGGCTTTCGCCGCATCCTCCCCATGCCGTTCGAGGATTGCCGCCAGTTCGAATCCCTCGATTGCCTTTAGAAACGGCGCATGGAAGATCTTACCTCCCAAGCCAAATCCGACAACGGCGGCACGAATTGCGCGGTCCATAGTTTCTCCTATGGGAATTATCGCGCACCGGCCCAATGCGATTGCAAGGAGGATGAGTTTTCGGACGTAGAAGGATTCCGCTTCTTCCACGTTCTGGATCGTTTCTTTTTCTGGCGGGCAACGCGCGGACAGCCAGCACGTCAGCGTTCGACAAACAGACCGGAGCGACTATGAATTTATGGTAACTGGATGGGTTGCAGAAGAAGAGATCCATGCGGGCGCGGCGTGATGCCGTCTCGCATGGATTTGTTGGTTCAGGCTTGTACGGCTGGAGTTTCCACCGGCTCGGTGGATTCGACCGGTTTCGGCGTGGCCGAAGCCTTCACCGGCTCAGGCTTCTTTACGGGTTCGACCTTTTTGCCAGGGGCAATGATGGCATGGAGCGTCGTGCCTTCCATCCGGGGATGAAATTCCACGATGCCGCCCTCCCCCACATCCTGGATCAGCCGGTTGATAATCTGATAGCCCAACTCGCGATGCGCCATCTGGCGGCCGCGGAAACGCAGTGAGGCTTTGACCTTGTCCCCTTCATGCAAGAACCGGACGGCCTGATTTTTCTTCGTCTGGTAGTCATGCTCGTCGACAGTGACGGAGAATTTGACTTCCTTGATGACGATGATCTTCTGCTTTTTGCGCGCTGCGCGTTCGCTCTTGTCTTTTTCGTAGAGGAACTTGCCGTAGTCCTGGATGCGGCAAACCGGCGGGACCGCGTTGGGGGATATCTCCACCAGGTCCAAGCCGCGTTCGCGTGCAATTTTCAGGGCTTCAAAGGGTGGAAGTACGCCGAGCTGCTCTCCATTTTCATCAATGACGCGAATTTCACGCGCCCGAATCCGATCGTTAATGCGGATAAACTGTTTTGCCGAACGCTTATCGATGTGCCGCCTCCAAATGCGCG
>JBDTBI010000485.1:0-2800 GCA_039924215.1 Acidobacteriaceae bacterium | reverse complement strand
CCAATCTCCATTGCCGCAACCACGGGCACGCCTACCGGTAAGGTCTATGTCATTTCTCCGGATACGAACGTGATGACCATCATTCAGACTGTGAACGACACAATCGATACCAGCGTGTCGCTCACGGGCAATGGGGTTCAGGTTATCGTTTCCGCTCCTTGATTCATGGAATGTACACACTGCGAAGGAGCCGCGATCAAGCGGCCGGATGCGCAACGGTGCATGGATGAAGCTTCGCCTGGACAAGTTGCTGGTGACCCGGGGAATCGTGCCTACCCGGAGTCGCGCGCAGGAACGCATTTCTTCCAGTCAGATCATGGTCGATGGCGCCATTGTCACCAAGGCAGCGTTTCTCGTTGATTCAGAACAGGTGATTCAAACACTCGGAGAAGACATTCCGTACGTGAGTCGCGGCGGGATCAAGCTGGCCGCCGCATTGGATGCCTGGGAAATCGATCTCTCTGGACGTGTTTGCCTGGATGTCGGAGTTTCGACAGGAGGATTCAGCGATTGCATGTTGCAGCGGGGAGCAGTACGTGTTGTCGGAATCGACAGCGGCCACGGTCAACTGGCGCAGAAGCTTCTCCTGGATTCGCGACTGCTGCTGCTGGAGGGTACAAATGCTCGCACCCTGACGGCCGAGATGGTTCCGGCAGGGATAGGGTTCTTTGCGGTCGATGTTTCTTTTATCGCTGCTTCGCTGGTGCTGCCGGCGGTGATTCGGGCGGCCTTTCCAGATGACGCAAAGCCTCCCGTCGGATCGAGCCGGGAGGCGGTTGTGCTGGCCAAGCCGCAGTACGAGGCCGGTAGGGAATTTGTAGGGAAACACGGGATTGTGCGGAGTTCTGCCGCTCATCAGCGCGCTATCGATAGAATCAAGGCGACGCTGGGCGAGCACGGCGCGCTGGAGACCAAGGTGATGGATTCGCCCATGAACGGCGGAGATGGAAACCAGGAATTTTTGGTATACGCTCGATTTTAAGGGAGAGCCATGCGATCGATCGCAATTATTTCCAAGCCGCAAAAACCAGAGCTGGCAACGCTGCTGCCGGAGCTTGAGGTCTGGCTGAAACAGCATGGCTATGAGCCGATCCTTGATCCAATCAGCGCGAGCTACATGGGTTCGAGCGAAGCCGTGCCGCGTCACTTGATGCATGAGCGGCAGCCGGAACTGGTTATTGTGCTGGGCGGCGATGGGACTTTGCTGGCTGCGGCAAGAGCGTTTGCTCGCACCCATACGCCGATCCTTAGCGTCAACCTGGGCTCACTGGGTTTTCTGGCGGAAGTGCCGTTGTCGGAGCTGTACACCACGCTGGAATCGTGGCGTCAAAACGAATGCACCATCGATGAACGTGCGATGCTGCATGCCGAGGTGCGACGCGGGGGCCTAGTCCATCACGAATTTGAAGCGCTGAACGACGTCGTCATTACCAAGGGAACAATTGCGCGGATGGTCAGCATCCTGGTAAAGGCTGGCGGCCAGACGGTAGCCCAGTTCAGCGGGGATGGCGTCATTGTGGCAACCCCCACAGGGTCGACAGCCTATAACCTGGCTGCGAACGGTCCCATTCTTGCACCCGATATTGACGGCATGATTATTACCGCTGTTTGTCCGCACCAACTGACGGTGCGCCCATTGGTGGTACGCGGGGACGCGAAGCTTACGCTGAGCCTTGAAGGAATTCCGGAGCAGATTTACCTGACCGTCGATGGTCAGGAGGCAGTTGAACTGAAGCTGGGAGACGAACTGGACTGTTGCCGGTCCAGATACAAGATTCGCCTGATTCGCAGAAGCGGCAACAGCTTTTTCGATGTGCTGCGCGCCAAGTTGAAGTGGGGAGAGAGGTAGAATCGTTTCCCTGAAAGTCTTCTATCCCTACAGGTGTGGATGAAGCGACAGCGTTCGTTTTCTGGTACACGGCAAAGCTACGGCCAAATACCGGATTGCAACTCGGCGGGAAATCACTCGCAGCCGTATGATTACGGTGGTACGCGCGAGGAAAAAGTGAACAAACGTGAATTCTTGAAGGGATCGGCTGCCGTGGCGGCGGCCGTGGCCATGTCGGGCTTTGCGGAATCCGCGGAAGCGACATCGACGAACGTTCCGCGCGTGAACTGGAGTGGGAATTATCACTACAGTACCGACAAAGTATTTCAGCCCAGGACTGTCTCCGAAGTGCAAGATGCGGTGCGGAGCGTGACCCGTGTGCGAGCGCTGGGTTCGCGGCACTCGTTCAACAGCATTGCCGACTCCACCGTGGCGCAAATCTCCATGCTGGGGTTGAAGAACGTAGAGTTGGACGCTGCCTCGAAAACGGTGCGAGTGGGCGCGGGCGTCCAATATGACGATCTGTCGGTGCAGCTCGATGACGAGGGATGGGCGCTACAAAATCTGGCATCGTTGACAGGGATCACGGTGGGCGGCGCATGTTCGACGGCGACCCATGGGTCGGGCACCAAGAACCAAAACCTGTCGACCCAGGTGCAGGAGATCGAATTTGTGACTGGGGACGGCAGCTTGCACGTGCTGTCTCGCGCGAAAGATGGCGACCGATTTGCCGGCGCCGTGGTAGCGTTGGGCGCATTGGGCATCATGACACATATGACGCTGGCGGTGGAGCCGCGGTACGAGATGACGCAGGTGGTCTACGAAAACCTTCCCTTTAGCGTGCTGGAGCATCACTTAGCGGACGTGATGGACGCCGCCTACAGCGTGTCCCTGTTTACACATTGGGACAGAGAGTGCGCGGAGCAAGTATGGCTCAAGCGGCGTGTAGATCAAGGCGGCAGCGGTACTCCT
>JBDTBI010000484.1:0-3850 GCA_039924215.1 Acidobacteriaceae bacterium | reverse complement strand
TCATCGACGAAATGCACATAGACCTGGCCAGCCGAGCCTAACTGTTTCTTCAGGTCCGCTTCATTGCATTGGGAGTTGTGCGCCATGCCGAGAAAGTAGGCGTCGTCGGCTGGTAGAAAAAAATAGTCCCCTGCTTGCGTCGTGCCGAGAAAAAAATTTACCCCTTCCGTCGCGGAGAGCAGTTCCTGATACATGTCATGGAGAAGCTTGTACGAGGCCACGTTCGTTGCGCACATTTCATAATTGCTGCCTGGAAATTCGCGAAGCTTTGCATATTCAGGATGCTTCAAAATGAAAGCGACGTGTCCCGGCCCATCCAAATACGGTATGAGATGGACATGAAAGTGACGCCCATAATCCGTTAGCTCCCGCAACTCGGCAGCTGACAGGGCATACGGTTCGACTACGGCAGGCGCGCTCTTGTATTGGAAATGGCCATTCAGCTTCAGCACAAATCCGTTGATTTTATAAAAGGCTGCTTGCCGAATGTCCCGTTTCAGAGCATCCACCCTGTCAAGGTGATAGCTGTCGTCCCAGAGAATAAGACGAAGTTCCAGGTCCGGCCAGTCCTCAATGCTACCTTCAGGCAGCCAGAGCACTCCCGACTTTGGCCGCAATAACTGGCCGAATGTTTCGACCCCATAGAAAAGGCCCGCACCAGCGTTTGCCGTGATGGTTATCTCTCCGCTGTGCAGGGTGATTCGATAGGCTTGCTCCTCCAGTAAAGTTTTGTTCGGATCCTGCGCCTTTCCAATCTGCACGCTTCCCGGTGCTATACGCAGCGTTAAAACTCCGCCGGTGCCGGCGGATGCGCCCAGTTTCATGTGAAATCTGGAATTGATGCCTTCCCGCAACGCTTCCACCGCGGCATCGCCATGGGCAACACTCTTGTCCAATTTGAGTTGCCAGTTTTGGCCGAAAGTGAAATCGTGCGTGCCCAACGAGACTTTTTGGGGTTCCGGGAGGACGGTATAGCCTCGTGCGGAGAGGGAAGATGTCGCCTGGGCCAATCCCACAGCGCAAAACCATCCGACAAACGTGGCGATGAAAAACGATCTCATGCAGCCTTTCTCCTCAAGCATTGGCAAAGCATGCCATTCCGTCATCGACCCGGAATAGGAAGTCTACTCTTTTTGCATATCTTGGATGCATGCCTTCCATTGCAACGTGTAATGACAGCTATGTTGGGTACTTTGATCATTTGTCAATTCGCTCGCTTGCAGTCTATGGTTATAGTCAAACTGCATGCAAGCGACTCAACGTGATGCCAACCGTTGAATGGAATCCATTGCGTGTCTCAGCAAATTTCCTGATCCAAATTTCCTGATTTTGGATGAAGGGTGGCAATAGGGGGTTTTGTTCGTGAAATTGAAAGCGTTCCTTCTGTTGCCTGCTCTTGCGCTCACATTCCTCTGGGGCGCAACGCTCAAGGCGCAGACGGCAAACGCGAATGCCGCACCCGCTCTGGATGTTCCGCTCCAGCCCTTTGCGGAACAGATTCAACGTCTGCAGGCGCTGCTGAAATTTTATGGGCAACCGCTCAGCCCACAGGAAGAGGAGCAGATCCGCGCCGCTTCCGCCGGTCGCGACAGCCAATCCTCCGTTGAAAAAATAGAAAACGTTTTGGATCGGCACGTTGTGGCAATCGTCTCGATCAGCCCGGAAAGCCGCGTCGATGTAACCCGTGGTGCGGCACCCACAAATCTGGTTCAGGACTCCGTGCGCTTATTCCTGGTCAAGGTGATCAATCAGGCCGGAGTGACCGCCCCTTTGGCCGTGGAGAGTCCCAACAGCGGCCGGGTTTATGTGCCGTCGAATTTAAGTGCTGAACCGGCACACACTCTCGATTGGGCGGACGTCCGTCGGCGTTGGGCCGATATATCCATGTTCAACAAGCCACCGTTGAGCGGGTGGCTTTCCGGGCTCACGCTCGAATATAAGGTGCTGGCCATTTCCAGCCGCGACAGCGGTCAACGTGCTGCGAAACTCAGTTTCAATGTCGGCCAAGGTACGCAAGACGTCGGCTTTCTGGATGACGTATCCATTCTGTTTCAAATCGCACCGACCCGCTCCATCAAGTTGCACGTGTTTGACGCGGATGGCAGGCCTACGATGGCGTCTTTCACCTTCAAAGACAGCATGGGGCGCATCTATCCAGACCAGGCAAAGCGGCTTGCCCCAGACTTCTTTTTTCAACCCCAGGTCTATCGCGCGGACGGCGAATCCATCAAGCTTCCACCCGGTTCGTACACAGTCACGTACACGGGCGGTCCTGAATACATCATGGAAACGCGGAAGGTAGGGGTCACCCGTGCCGGTCCGAAGGAACTCACATTCCATCTGAAGCGATGGATTGATCCGGAGAAATACGGCTGGTATTCCGGCGACGATCATATTCACCCGGCCGGCTGTGCGCACTACCAGAACCCGACGGAAGGCGTCTCACCCGCAGATATGGAAAGGCAGGTGCTTGGGGAGCACCTGAACGTAGGCGCCACGTTGATATGGGGACCCTGCTGGTATTACCAGTCACATTTTTTTCAGGGTCGCAAGGATCAGGCTATCTCAACGCGGAATTCGATCCTTCACTACGACATGGAGGTCTCCGGATTTCCGTCCAGTCACGCCGGTCATCTCGTGCTGTTGAATCTGAAGAGCATCCAGTATCCGGGCGCGGAGCGCATCGAAGACTGGCCAACCTGGGATTTGCCCGTTCTACGCTGGGCGAAATCGCAGGGTGCGGTCGTGGGCTATGCCCATTCCGGCTTTGGACTTCAGGTTGAAACCAAATCCTTGCCGAACTATGTGATTCCGCCCTTCGATGGTATTGGGGCCAATGAATATATCGTGGATGTGACCTATCCCAACACGGTCGATTTCATCTCAGCGGGGAATACCCCTTACGTCTGGGAATTGAATATCTGGTATCAAACATTGAACGTGGGGTTCCGCACGCGACTCTCCGGCGAAACAGACTTTCCTTGTATATACGATGGCAGGGTAGGAACGGGACGAACCTATGTCAAATTCAGCGGCCCATTTACCTATGACAACTACACAAAGTCCGTCAAAAATGGAGAGGCGTATGTTTCAGACGGCCGCAGCCACCTGATGGATTTCAAAGTCAATGGGACGGAGGTAGGCACGCACGACAGCCAGGTAAATCTTCCTGCTGCTGGAAAGGTTCAGGTTCAGTTGACGACCGCCGCCTATCTTCCCATAAAGCCGGATCCCGCCATGCAGGATCTTCCTTACACCAAACAGCCCTACTGGGATTTGGAGCGGGCACGTATTGGCGCGACACGAAAGGTCCCGGTGGAAGTGATCGTCGACGGTGAACCCGTGGCGAAACAAGAGATTGTTGCGGACGGAACCGTACGAAAACTCAACTTCGATATACCGCTCTCGAAGAGCAGTTGGATGGCAGTTCGCATCCTTGCTTCTTCGCACACCGATCCCATCTTTATCCTTGTGGGCGGCAAACCAATCCGTCCCTTGCGCCGGAGTGCGGAATGGTGCCTGCGCGGTGTGGAACAGTGCTGGAAGCAAAAGTCGCCGCTCATCTCTGCGCGTGAGTTGCCGGCAGCCAAAGCGGCATACAGTCATGCTCGCGCCGTATATCAAGAATTAATTAAAGAGAGCAGTGATGAATAACAAGATTCTGTGGTCATCGATTGTCGCGGCTATGGTATTGTCCGCGTCGGTGATCTTGTCGCGGAGCCTCACCGCACAACAAAAAGCTGGTACGCCAGGAAATAGTCAAAATATTTTGCTGCAGAACTTTGCAAAGGTCGATCCCATTGACAGTCACACACACGTGTACCAGGACAACGCCGCATTCAACTCCTTT
>JBDTBI010000483.1:0-3308 GCA_039924215.1 Acidobacteriaceae bacterium | reverse complement strand
TATCAGATTGTGGGTTTTGCCTTCGGCGCCAGCTTTGTTGCTCTGTTCGCTCAACTCGGCGGCGGAATCTACACCAAGGCAGCGGATGTCGGCGCGGACCTGGTCGGCAAGGTGGAAGCCGGCATTCCGGAAGACGATCCCCGCAATCCAGCCGTGATTGCAGACCTGGTGGGCGATAACGTTGGAGACTGCGCCGGGCGTGGAGCGGACCTGTTCGAGTCCACCGCTGCGGAAAACATCGGCGCCATGATTCTGGCGGTCGCGCTATTCGGAAAATTCGGTATCGATGGAATTTTCTTTCCGTTGGCCGCCGGGGCCTTTGGGCTAATCGCCTCGATCATCGGCATTCTCTTCGTTCGCCTGAAGAATGAGAACGAGGACCCGATGAAGGCGCTGAACCGCGGATACGGAATCACGTCTGTCCTCGCCATCCTTGGCTTTTACATTGCGGTGCGATACCTGCTGCAAGACAATCTCTGGTTCCTCGCGGCCGGGGTTATCGGCATTCTAAATAGCTATGCCTTTGTCTGGATCACGCAATACTATACGGAGGATCGCTACCGTCCAGTGCAAGGCATTGCCAGGGCTTCCCTCACCGGGCCGGCCACCAATATCATCTGCGGACTGGCCGTGGGCATGGAGTCCACGGCGCTGCCGGTCCTCGCCATTTCCGCGACCATCCTCAGTTCCTATTACTGTGGTATCCATGCTTTGCCTGGAGTCAGTGGAGCTGGACTGTTCGGGACAGCCGTCGCCACCATGGGGATGCTTTCCACCTGCGCGTATATTCTCGCGATGGACACCTTCGGTCCCATCACGGACAATGCGGGTGGCATCGCGGCTATGGCCGGCGCTCCGGATGAAGTTCGCAGGCGCACCGACCGGCTCGATTCCGTCGGCAACACTACCAAGGCGCTCACCAAGGGATATGCCATCGGCTCCGCCGCGCTTGCGGCATTTCTGCTGTTTGCGGCCTACCTGGACACCGTGCAGGAAATGATGCGGATCAAGTTAGGCGACCCTGCTTTCCTTTTTCATGCCGTGGACATCAGCAAACCCGCAGTCTTTGTCGCAGCCCTGATCGGCGCGGCTTTGGTCATCCTTTTCAGCGCGCTGGCCATTCAGGCAGTGGGCAAGGCGGCGCAGTCCATCATTCAGGAGGTTCGTCGCCAGTTTCGCGAGAACCCCGGCATTATGGCGGGCACGTCTCTGCCCAACTACGGCCACTGCGTAGATATTGTTACCAAGGCCGCGCTGCGGGCCATGGTAGCGCCTGGACTGCTGGCGGTGGGCGTGCCCATCGCGGTGGGCTATCTGTTCCACTTTATGAATACCGCACAGGACCCAACGCTTGGACCGGAAGCGGTGGGCGGGTTGCTGATGGTGGGTACCATCAGCGGCATTCTGTTCGCGTTGTTTATGAACAATGGCGGCGGCGCGTGGGACAACGCCAAAAAATTGATTGAAACCGGCGAGCATGGCGGCAAATGTTCCGATGCCCACAAGGCCGCCGTGGTTGGAGATACCGTGGGCGATCCTTTCAAGGACACGGCGGGCCCTTCGATTCACGTACTCATCAAGTTGCTGGCCACCGTGACTTTAGTGCTAGTCCCGCTTTTCCTGTAGGAGCGGTAAAATACGCCCACCGCCTCGAAATTCTCTCGACGCCGCGCAATGCTGAACAGGTCGCGCGCAGTTAAATCCTGGCTGCATTGGAGGCTCACTGCACTAACGCCGCAAATCAAGCGATGACCGGGCACATGGACCCTTCCCGTGATCGGATGCTCAATTTCTTCTTTCGAGGTCAGCTGCCCAGCACCCAGCAAATGCCTCTGTCCTCCCGGGACGAAGATCTAATTTCCGATTCCCGATGGCTATCGAAAAGCGATCATCAACCTGCGATAAAATTCCGCTGCCTGTTCGACCTGTGTGCATTCAACGTATTCGATTGCACTATGCGCCTGATCGATATTTCCTGGTCCGCAAATCACTGCGGGAATGCCCGCCCGAGAAAACTTGCTTGCGTCGGTCCCAAATGGTACGCCGATCGGATTCGGATTAATTTCGAGGGTCTCCAGAACGCGTGCGACGCATCTCACAATCATTGAATCTGGGGATGTTTCAAATGCTTCGTCCTCAAGCATCGGTGCTTCAAATTCAGCTCCAATCCCCAGATCAAGCAACTCGTGGTAGCGCTCCAATACGCTCGGAATGGATTCGCCAGGCAGTAATCTCCGGTCAACGTCGACTGAGCAAAAATCGGGGACTATATTAACCTGCCGCCCGCCCTGGATCAGCCCCGCATTGAGGGTTGCTGGGCCAAGCAGCGGGTGAGGTGCTTTCGCTAGCCTAGCATTTTCCTCTTCGAGCGCAAGAATAGCTCGTGCCATGTTAGTGATGGCGTTGATCCCAAGGTGGGGTTGAGCACTGTGAGCGGCTTTCCCACGGCAATGAATACGCCATCGCAGCACCCCTTTGCTTGCCGAGGCCACGCGCATCTCGGTGGGTTCCGAAACAACTGCGGCACACGCATCCAACCCGTCCAGGAGCCGACGGACTCCAGCGAAGGCATGCTCTTCGTCCGCGGCCGACACGATCCAGATCTCGCTTTCAGGAATAGTGCCTTCTTCCATAAGAGACGCAGCGGCAAACGCCATGGCCGCCAAACCCGCTTTCGTGTCGCACGAGCCCCGCCCATAAAGGCGGCCGCCGGTGATCACTGGCTCGAAAGGCGGAATCGCCATGCCCTCTGCCGTTACAGTGTCCATGTGAGCTTCGAAGATCAGCCGTCGCAGAGGATTCTTGCCAGGCAGGCGAGCGATCAAGTTCGGGCGTCCGGGAAGCGCTTCCTGCTGCCAAGTCTCGATCGCGTGGCGTGCAAAGTATTCCTCCAGGTAGGTTGCTATGGCAGACTCGGACTCCCCCCCCTCATACGCAGGATTGACACTGTTGATCCGGACGAGATCCCCGAGAAGATTAAGGACTGAAGAAGGGTAGGACTGAGGATTCATAGAAATTTTCAAGCATTCGCGAGCACAATCTTCTATAGCGTGACGCCCAATTCCTGCTAGATATCGTACATATAGATTGAATATAATATAGCGTGAAAAATCGAAAAATGTAATCAGCGGAAAGGAGGTGTGCAGTCAGTTTCAACAATATTATCGATGCGCACGTCCACGTCTGGACGCCGGATCAGGTTCGCTTTCCGCATGGCCTGAACTACGCCGGGCCAGAATATCAGCCGGCAAGCTTTACTCCTGAGCAATTGCTTGCGACGGCCCGGCCCTACGGCGTGAAGCGTGTTG
>JBDTBI010000482.1:0-3032 GCA_039924215.1 Acidobacteriaceae bacterium | reverse complement strand
AGTGGAGTTCTTGAACCATCGATTGAACCATGCATAGGTCCGGGCTCGATTGAAAAAATTCAGGCTGTGGGGAAGGTGCGATGCAAAAAGTCCAACACGGTTCTCTGCTCCCATGAACCCGTAGACTCGTTGCAGTTCGCCATAGATATCCTTCGTCGATTCCTCATACACAGGGGAGTAGGTCTCTCCCTCATCATGAGTTGTGTAACAAACCAAAAGCGGCTTTGGAGCGAAGGCGAGTAGCAGATCGCCGCGATCGATTCCAAGCGGTAGGCTACCTACAATGTTTTGCTCCGCGTCATCGGTTGACCCCGGAGGATCGAAAAATGGTCCAGCGACGTCTTCCGTATTCCCATCGCTCACAACCGCCGCATGAAGCCTCGGTTCCAGGGCGGCCAGGTACATCGTCATGGTGCCGCCGCCGGACTGCCCCGTACATCCGAGACGAGTTGTATCCACCTCCGGGCGGCTCACCAGATAATCCAGTCCGCGAATGCCATCCCACGCACAGTACAGTGCGAATGTGTCTCCCAGCAGCACCATGGGCCGGCCCACTTCGGAATGCTCCCCTGTTGGCCCATAGCGTGAGCGGCCAGTTCTCGGGGTGATGTATTGAAGTCGCTCACCCTGGCCAAAGGGGTCATAGGCAAGAACAACATATCCTTGTCGCGCCAGGTTCTGATAGAGATGCTGATAATAGTGATACGCTTTGCCGTTTTCTGAATGACCAACGGGCGCCAAAATGGCGGGATATGGTGGTTTCCCCGAGGTAGGCAGGTAGAGATTGGCGGTCACATACACCTTGGGAAAGCTCTCAAAAATGATGTTCTCAATCCGATAGGCTCCACGGTTCATTGTGCCGGTGACCTGCGGATGGAGCGGTGTTCGTTCGGGCATTCCTCCGATCAATTCCCAAAGCTTCGCGCGCACCATGGCGATACGCTGATGCGCCTCTGCGGCAGAACGGACTCCTGCCAGCTCTGCAAGCCGTTTGTCGCGTGCCTGATTTATTTCGGCGGTAAGGAGAGACGGCCAATCGTCCCAGAAATTGCGGTCGGACCGCGTTTGCGGCTGTGCCATAGAAACTGGATCAGACTCGGTCGTACTAGACAATAGCGGAAGGGGATTGGCGGCCAACCCCGCTGCTCCAATCAGATTCGCTGCGAGGAATTTTCGTCGTGTTGGCATAGGGTTCCAAGTTGAAAGAACACGGTGAGGTTCTACTCCCCAGCGGGTTTCTCTAAATGGCCGCCAAAGCCGAAACGCATTGCTGAGAGCAGCCTGTTCTGATAGTCTGCTTCTCCACGCGATGAGAAGCGCTCGTAGAGTGCAGAAGAGAGGACGGGCACCGGTACCGCCTCGTCGATAGCGGCCTTGATGGTCCAGCGGCCCTCGCCGGAATCCGAGACCCGTCCAGCAAATTGAGAAAGGGATGGATCCTTTACCAGGCTCGCTGCGGTCAGGTCGAGAAGCCACGAGGCGATCACGCTCCCGCGCCTCCATACTTCCGTGATATCGCGTAAATTGAGATCGAATTGATAATGTTTCGGGTCACGCAGTGGCGTCGTCTCCGCGTCGGCTTCGCTCTTCGTCTTCCCGACATTCGCGTTGCGCAAGATGCTCAAGCCCTCCGCGTATGCAGCCATCAGGCCATATTCAATTCCGTTGTGGACCATCTTGACGAAGTGGCCCGCTCCGTTGGCGCCGCAATGCAGGTACCCTTGCTCCGCGGTGCCTTCAATTTTTTCGTGGCCTGCTGTCCGCGGAACGTCGCCCAGCCCGGGAGCCAATGTTGAGAAGATGGGATCGAGGCGGTTGACCACACCTACTTCGCCCCCAATCATCATGCAATACCCTCTCTCCAGTCCCCAGACGCCGCCACTTGTTCCGACGTCCACGTAGTGGATTCCCTTTGCTGCCACGTCCTTTGCGCGGCGAATGTCGTCTACGTAATAGGAATTGCCGCCGTCAATCAGGATGTCTTCCTTGTCCAGAAGCGGCAATAGCTCTGCAATTGTGTTTTCGACTACGGCCGCTGGGACCATCAGCCATATCGCCCTGGGTTTTTCCAGCTTGTTCACAAGGTCGCGGAACGAAGCGCTCCCGACGGCTTTTTCTTCGACCATCTGTTTCACAACCGTTGGCGACGTATCGAAGACGACGCACTGGTGCCCACCCTTCAGCAGGCGCCGGACCATGTTCGAGCCCATTCTTCCAAGTCCAATCATTCCAAGTTGCATAGCTTGCTCCTTCGCTTACAGCCTGTTGTTTGGTTCGCTAGCGGCCTTCTATGTGTGATGCATGCGAATCGTTGCCAGTAGGTCGTTCGTCTATTTCTAACACTACAAAATGGGGTTCCGATCCTCTTGCCTTCAGGAAGCTACTCGCCTCTTCCGATATCTGCGGATCAAGTTGTTTGTGGAACTGTCGTGCGTCAGCCCAGGTTCGGCCTGGCTCTCCAGTTCCGGTATGATGCGCTGCGCCAGAACCTTGCCAAGCTCCACACCCCACTGGTCAAAAGAATTGATTTGCCAGATGACGCCTTGCGTGAAGACGGAATGCTCGTACAGAGCGACGAGGCTGCCGAGAACCTCCGGCGTAAGCCTAGTGGCAAGGATTGTATTCGAGGGACGGTTGCCCTCGAATACTCGATGGGGTACCAGCCAATCCGGTGTGCCTTCGGCCTTGACTTGCTCCGGTGTTTTTCCGAACGCCAGAGCTTCGGTCTGGGCGAAGACATTCGCAAGCAGCATGTCGTGGTGGCGACCCAGCGGATTGAGGGATTCGTCGAACGCGATGAAGTCACAAGGGATGAGCCGTGTGCCCTGGTGAATTAGCTGATAGAAGGAGTGCTGTCCATTTGTGCCGGGCTCGCCCCAATAAATGGGACCCGTCGAGTACGTGACTTGGGTACCGTCGACGGTGACGTGCTTTCCGTTGCTCTCCATGGTCAACTGCTGGAGGTAGGCTGGGAACCGCTTCAAGTACTGCTCGTAGGGCAGCACCGCAACCGTCTGGGCGCCGAAGAAATC
>JBDTBI010000481.1:0-15106 GCA_039924215.1 Acidobacteriaceae bacterium | reverse complement strand
CAACACTCCAACTATCTGCTCCACAGAAAAACGCTTCTTCTTCATCCAAAGCCTCCCCTAACCCAGGTCAGATTTGGTCGAAGACTAACATTTCAACTGGTCCAGGAATAACGAGGCCGATCAGCGGCAGCCGTAGCAATCTGTTCGCAGACCCAAGTTCCGGCGGTGGCCTTCTTTTCCACCGCCAAAGCATCCCACTTTAGCGGCCTGCTGTGGCCTATTTTTACCCTGACGTTCTCAGACTTCGTTTGTTGCCGCGGCGGATGGTTCGTCCGGTATTGGCACGGCAGCCGAGATCAATGGAAAAAATACTGGGAAAACTGAGCCGCTGGTGCGCTCGATCTGGCGGCTTTTCACGCGAATGAAAGCCTGATGTCTTTTCAAAATATCGGCGCTCACCCATAGTCCCAGTCCCGTACCGTTGATTCCTTTTGTGGTGAAAAAAGGCTCAAAAATCCGTTCGAGAGTACGCTGGTCCATTCCGGCCCCAGTGTCCGCAATCACCACTCGAATTCCTCTTCGGCCCGTTTGCCAGTCGACGGAATCGCGAGTTCGCAATATGATCTTTCCACCTTTCTTTGAAGCATCAAACGCATTCCCAATGAGATTCGAAAAAACCTGCCGTATTTCCGATCCAAAGCATGCTAGCCGAAGACTATCCTTGTAATCGCGCACAAGTTGAAGATCGGATTGTTTGAATCTTCCCTGGTAGATGGCAACTGACGAATCCAGCAACGTCGATAGTTTCTCTTTGGAAGGCCCCGAGGGTTGCCGGTTGAATTGCAATGTTTGGGTAACGATATGGGACACACGCGCGAGCTCTTCTTCCGCCTGGAGCGCGTAATTACGCAGCGTCTCCGTGCCAGCCTGCTCGCGAATCAGGTACAGCAGGTTGGTGACGGACTCCAACGGGTTATTTATCTCATGCGAGATGCTGGCCGCCATGCGTCCAACCACCGCCAGCTTTTCGCTCTTACGAAGAGCTTGATCAGATTGTTTCTGAAGCGTGATATCTTGCGTGATGCCGTCGAAGCGAATTGGTGCGCCAGCTTCATCGTAAGCAGTGCGTCCAACTGAGTGAATCCACTTCTGCTTTCCGTCCGCCGTAACCGTGCGAAATTCGATGTCGTAACGCTTATTCTTCGCAATTGACTTTTCGATCGCATGCCGCGTACGTTCGCGGTCCTCGGGATGGATGCATTCGTAGAATGTGCCGATCGTTACTTCGGTATCCTGGGGCAGCCAGAAATGTTCTTTTACGCGATAATCCCAGTTCAATTTGTCAAAAGGTAGGTCGCAAAACCAATAGCCGATCAGCGAAGCGTTGGTTGCGAAGTTGAAGCGCTCGCGCTGCTCTCGCAGCGCCTCTTCGGCCTCCTTCCTCCACGTGATGTCTGTGCAAGCGCCGACGAGATAGGAGGGCTTTCCCTCTTCCCATATCATTTTGGCGCGGTCATAAATCCAATGGATACTGCCGTCGTCCCATATAACTCGGTACTCCATCGAGAAATCCGCACCACGGCGGGAAACGTCCAGTGCCGCCAGGACCGCGGGCAGGTCCTCAGGATGCAGGGTGCAAAGAAAATCTTCAGCTACTCTGAACGGCGTGCCCGGGAGCTTACCGACCAGGCGCTTCAGATTGTCGTCAAAGGCAAGGAATTCGTCGCCGCGCGCATCCCAACGGTAGGTGCCGGTTGCCGAAGCGGCCAGGGCGGCCTCCAGTTGCTCGGCCTGGTTGCGGGCGAGGATCTCGCTTTGTCTCAGGGCCTGTTCGGTCTCTCTTCTGGCAGTGACGTCAACGCCGAGTACGAGGATGCCGGAGATGGTCCCAGATGGCTCACGCAGAGGCTGATAGACGAAATCCAGATACCGCCGCTCGGGCGGCTGGCCCGCGACGCGGGCGATGTCAATGGCGTTATCGTAGGCCACGAACGGCGCACCCGTTTCGTAGACGCGATCCAGAAGAGCCAGGTAGCCCTGTGCTTCGGCTTCCGGGATGGCTTCGCGTAGCGGCTTACCCGGGATAGCCCGATCCCCGATCAGGTCTTTATACAGTGGGTTGGCCATTTCAAACACATGCTCCGGCCCCCGCAGCACCGTCATAAACGCCGGGGCCTGGCGAAACAGATCGAGTAGCCGGGCCCTTTCCGCACGCAGGGCCTGTTCGGATGCGGTCCTTACGTCCGCAATTTTCAGGACTGAACTAACCCGCGCAATCAACTCGCGGGCGGAAAATGGCTTGACCAGATAACCGTCGGCACCCCTCTGCAGACCTTCGATTTCCGAGTCCTCTCCAGCTCTGGCGGACACAAGAATAACCGGAAGAGACGCGGTTTCCGGGTTTCCTCGAACTGCTGCGAGTAAGGCGAGGCCGTCCATCTCAGGCATCATCACATCGCTCAGGAGCAGGTCGAAATGCTGCCTGTCCATGCTCGCGATTGCCTGCCGCCCATTGGCGACTGCTTCGATATCGTAATGGCCTTCGAGCAGCCGTGTCACATAGTGGCGCATGTCGGCATTGTCGTCCGCGACCAGCACGCGTTTTCGCGTAGCCAATTGGTCCGGCCGCACAAGAAGCCTTTCCGTATCCACGATGTCCAATGCGCCGGCAGCTTCGCGGTTCTCCAATCCTGGAACCCAACTCATCGCTTCGGATACGAAGACCTCGAGTCGAGTTGCTGCAGAGGACATCTCCCGTCTACAACCGACCTGCTCTTGCGACAGGTGCGCCGTGCCAGTCGGGATTCGTACCGTAAAGCGCGTGCCGACGTTTTCCTCGCTGTCTACTTCAACCGATCCTTCATGCAGCGTCACGAGTTCCTGCACGAGCGCCAATCCAATGCCGGTGCCCTCATAACTCCGACTTTTCGCGCCCTCCACCCGTTCAAAACGCTGAAAGAGTTTCGGGAGTTGGACCGCGGGAACTCCAATACCGGTATCCGCCACCGTAAGCTGTACGGATCCTTCCACCTCTGTCAGCTCTACGGTTACACCGCCGGTGAAGGTGAATTTAAAAGCATTGGAGAGCAGGTTGAGGACGATCTTCTCCCACATTTCGCGG
This sequence comes from Acidobacteriaceae bacterium, assembly GCA_039924215.1. Classification (GTDB taxonomy): domain Bacteria; phylum Acidobacteriota; class Terriglobia; order Terriglobales; family Acidobacteriaceae; genus JAKAAZ01. The sequence continues at coordinate 12,045 of JBDTBI010000481.1, read as the reverse complement.
TCCACGCAGACAGGAGCACGGATCTGCGAAACAGCTACTTTCAGAGACAGGTCGGCTTTATGGAATGTGGATTGAAAGCCGCTCGCCAACTCTTCCGTGAATTTGGCCAGGTCCAGACATTCGAATGTGGCGTGGGCTTTGCCGGCCTCTATGCGCGAAAATTCCAACAGATTGTTTACCAGCTTTTGCAGTCGAAGGCTGTTGCGTTGCGCAACTTCAAGGTTCTCGCGGGTTTGAGCCGGCAATGCGGGGTCAAGTACCGCCTCCTGGAGGGGTCCCATGATCAGACTCAGCGGAGTTCTGAATTCGTGGCTGATATTGCTGAAGAAAGCCGTCTTCGCGCGATCGAGTTCGGCAAGGGCCTTCAGGCGGCTGCGCTCCTGCTGGATCGCCTCAGCATCCGTGATCGCGGTCGCGACATTGTCCGCCACCAGATTCAGGAAATCGCGGTAAGCGGCGTCGAGCCGCTTGCGCGGGTTGACGCCGACAAGCATGAAACCTTTTGCCGTCTCGGAGCCCGGCTGCTTGAGTGGCAGCGCGACGATCTCCGTGACGGGATCACCCCAGTGCCCACGCGGAACCTCGCGTGTGCCACGAGCCGACGCCTCCTCGACGACAGTTTTGCCCCGTCTGAGAGACGTGAGTGGCAGCCACTCGGCGTTCGCTTCAATTTGTTCCGGAGCAAGCTCCTCCCTGAGATCACCGGAGTGGGCGTGCCGATGGGCTGCTCCGCTTTCCTCAAAGAGATAGATGGCAACGAACGGCAGATCGATCAGATTTCCTGCGAGTGCTGCAGCAGACATCTGTGCGGCGTGGGATGGGCTCGCCGCCTCTTCCGCATGCACCTGAGCGGAGCGAGTCAGCGTCTTCAGGCGGCGCTCGCCGATGACATGCTTCGTCGTCTCCTGGACGGGCGTGAACACGCCGCCGACCCCGCCAGTTTCATCCAGGATTGGGCTATAGCAGAACGAGAAGTAGCACTCCTCCGGATAGCCGTTTCGTTCCAGGAAGAGCAGCAGATCGTCAGCCCGGATTGCCTCTCCGTGCTGCATCACCCCTTCGAGCATCGGGCCGATGGTTGTCCATATTTCAGGAAAAACCTGTCTCCCGGCACTGCCGAGCGCTCTGGGGTGTTTATTCGCGATGACTGAGCTGTACGCATCGTTATAAAGCATCACCAGATCGGGCCCCCACCATACCAGGATCGCAAACGCCGAATTCAGGCAGATGCTGACGGAAGTGCGGAGGCTTTGCGGCCAGGCCGCCGCTGGCCCTAAAGGAGACTTGGACCAGTCGAAGGCGCGCATGATCGCGCCCATCTGCCCTCCGCCTGAGAAGAGTTCATCGGTGCCACTCACATCGCATAGCCGTTCGGCGCCTGTGTACCAGTGAGCGGCATGCCCATCACCCTCAGCTCGGACACCAGGCGATACGGCTGGGCTACGTCCGCATTCGTCGATCTAACCGCGGAAACCACATAGTCGAGAGGAGTCTTAATCTTATTCCGGGTGTCTGGAGCGGACCAGAATTCGGGAGAATGAATCATGGTTTTCAGCACCATGCCGATGTTCCCATGAGTTGCAAGAAACGTCTTCGCCATGCGATTCACAAGCGCTGGAGGGGGATTGTCACTGACAAAACGAACCGCCAACTCTCTGGAAATGAAGTGTGCCGTTGCGGGACTGGTAGCCAGAATATGCAGCAGTTCCAATCCTTCTTTCTCTCCGCCTTCCTTGATTTTGTGACCCATTACGATCTTGGTGCCCGGTTCATGACGGTTTTCTTCAAAACGAAATCCGCCGCCCTGTTGCGGAGGAGCCACAGTCCAGCCTGTGAGCACTCTGGCAACTTCAATGACATCCTCCTGGGTGTAGCCGCCGTTGACGCCGACCGTATGCAGTTCCATCAGCTCCCGGCCATAATTTTCATTGATGCCGGACTGCGGCCGATTGTGGAATTGGGAGGGACGGACGTTTGCGCGGCATGAGATTGCGGCGAATGCATCATTTGGACGAGCTGGAAACGTGGCATGTGCGGCTACTCGCGTCGAAGCGCAAACAGTGAGTCCGGGCCAATACTTTGCTCGTTGTCCAGATAAAGGAGCATGGCCGGACTTTCCGCTACCGCGTCCAGCAGGTCCTCAAACTTGCCCAATGCGTGGGGAGCAATCGCTTCATGCTCAAACTGCGGCAGATAGTAAGGCTCCATTTCGTTTTTTCTGGCCGAGATATTGAAGTGGTTCAACCAGAATTCCGTCATCACACGCTGCAACTGCCATTCGCTGTAAATGTCTTCAAGCAGGCGGACAGATTCGGTCTCATTCACGACCACCATGCGGGGATTCAGCAAGGCCACAACCGTTTCCCGCTGCGCCGGGGTCATACCCGAAATCAGTTCGGGACGTTCCCTGGGCAAAAGAGAACGGACAACTTCCTGGATATGGCCCGGTAGCATGTTCAATAATTTTTCGTAGCGCTGCTGCGGGGGGAGACTGACCATGCTAGTGACGGCGAGGTCCGCGTAGAGCTTCCTCTCGTTGTCCGCCAGTGAAGGCGTCTCCGAGGCGGCATTCATGGCATCTGCCGATATTGCCGATCCCACGCCCTGCACCTGAGTCATGGTCCCCGCATCGTTCTGTTGCGCGGACTGCATCTGCTTCTGCATCTGGCGCTGGCGCACAATCGCCATCTGGCTTTCCCAGACGGCATGCTGCGGCTCCCCGCCGGGTACCGCGATGCGGCTCTTCAGCGCCTGTCGGACCAGGTTTCCCGGAGGAAAGTTCATCATCAGTGTATGCGGGTCCATAAAAGGGGCTCTGTAGTCGGCCAATCGCCGCTCCAAAGCGCTGTCGTCGATCTCATCCGGATGCAGTTGCCAATTGATCCAGCGATTTACGCCCATCGCTTCGACTTCCGCGACCTCCCTTGGCTGCGGACCGAACGCCAGCCGATTTAGCACATGGAGAGCTCTTGCATGCTCCCTGATTTCGCTATTCTTCCCATGGTCGATGGCAGCCGAGGCATTGGATTTTAAGGAGGCGAGATTTGCCGCAATGGCCAGAGAGCCGAAACCTGGTGCCAGACTCACTAGCACCGGAATGGCAATGGCACGCCGCAGACCTGGCATAAAAACTTACTCCTTAGTGCAATTGCTTCAGGCAGCAATGGAAACCCTTCACGACCCGAAGAGTTGTGTGAAATATGTATTTCACGCCAAATCCCGCGATGTAGTCTTTGGCGTGGAGCCGGTCCAATGATAAGCGGCTCGTCTTTAACCGGTTACCGTCGCGGACGATCACGTCCCACCGTTACCGCGCAAGGAGCATTCACCGGAGGTGGAAACAACGAAGGGGTGGTTCACGACAATTAGGACCGATATCAACTGCAAGATCACGCGACTGCTGCAAAAGGAAACCACACCATCAATTTCGGCGCCCGCCCGCGTCTCACACGCAATGCAAATTACTCCACCTCAGGCTTCAATGGCAACTATCTTTATATTTACCCTTCGTTAACGACATACGCAGCGAAGACTCCGTCAGAGTACGACGTTACTGCTGGCAACGCCGGCTCAAAAGTTGATCTGTTCGATGCCTGACTCTTCTTCGAGGATGACGCCAAATCGCGGCCACATGACCGAAGGGATGGGGCAAACTTCATGCGCGGAGTCACACACTACATCGGTGGTCGAATGCCCGCACTTCCATAACTAACTTGCGCCGAACTTCTCCTCTTTCAGGATGCGCTGATAGGCCGGCAGTGTCAGGAATTCAATGAACTTGGGTGCGTTGACCAAGTCGCGCATCAGGTCCGCAGCCTTTTCATAGGCCGCATAGCGCACGGCATCCACGGTGATTTTCTGCCGTTCGAGTTCATCGGAGATCATGCTTTCCACGAGCGCGAGGTCCACGCACCTGCCATCGGAAAGCTTTGCATTGTGGTGCACCCACTGCCAGAGCTGCGCGCGGCTGATCTCGGCTGTGGCGGCATCTTCCATCAGATTGAAGAGCGGAACGCAGCCGATGCCGCGCAGCCACGCTTCCAGATATCCCATACCGATGGCCACATTCTGTTCGACTCCGTTCTCGGTAATCTGGCCCGTCGGAACCTCAAGCAGATCCTCGGCGGTTGGATTGTAGTCGGGCAGCTGCTTTGAAATCTGATTAGGCTGCGGCATCAGGCGATCAAAGATTTCCAGCGCTACGGGCACCAAGCCGGGATGCGCCACCCAGGTGCCATCGTGGCCGTCGCTGGCTTCGCGTTCCTTGTCGGCGCGCACTTGCGCGATCGCCGTTTCATTGGCGACCGGGTCGGACTTGATGGGGATGAAGGCCGACATGCCACCCATGGCATGCACATTGCGCTTATGGCAGGTCTTGATAGCCAGCTTCGAGTAGCTGCGCATGAAGTGCGTCGTCATGGTGACCTGGGCACGGTCGGGCAACACGGCATGCGCATCATTGGAGAATTTCTTGATGTAGCTGAAGATGTAGTCCCAACGGCCGCAGTTCAGCCCAGCGGAGTGCTCACGCAACTCGTAGAGAATCTCATCCATCTCAAAGCTGGCCAGGATGGTTTCGATCAGTACAGTACCCTTGACGCTGCCCTGCTGCACGCCAATGGCCTTTTCGGCGTGGATAAAGATGTCGTTCCAGAGCCGCGCCTCCAGATGGCTTTCCATTTTAGGCAGGTAGAAGTACGTGCCGCTGCCGCGGGCAATCAGCTCCTTCGCATTGTGGAAGAAGTAAAGGCCGAAATCGAAGAGCGAGCCCGACATCGGCTGTCCATCGACGAGCACGTGTCGCTCTTCCAGATGCCAACCGCGCGGGCGTATGAAGAGCACCGCAACCTTGTCGTTCAGCTTGTACTGCTTACCCGAGGCCGGATCAGCATAGGTGATCGTGCGCCGGATGGCATCCTTTAGATTGACATGGCCTTCGATGAGGTTGCTCCACATTGGGGTACTGGAATCCTCAAAATCGGCCATGAAAACCTTCGCGCCGGAATTGAGCGCGTTGATGATCATCTTGCGGTCAACGGGACCGGTAATTTCAACTCGGCGGTCGAGAATGTCTGCAGGTAGAGGTGCCACACTCCACGTGGCATCGCGAATCCCCTTGGTTTCCGCAAGGAATGCAGGCTTCTCTCCGGCATCGATTCTCTTCTGCCTCTCCCGGCGAGCGTTAAGCAGCGTCTTGCGGCGTTCGTTGAAGGTGCGCTGCAGGTCCGCAACAAAGGCAATCGCCTCCGGCGTGAGGATTTCGGCATAACTTTCAGGCACCGGGGCATGGATTTCGACGCCGGGCAATACGGTGGTAACAGTCATTGAGGCAACTCCTGCATATAAAGTTTGATGCACTTAGAATAATCGCCGGCTTAAGAAGGTGCCACACAATCATAGAAATCATGCAATCCGCTCACCTTACCCTAAACGCAGGGACAAGCTGCCGGCCATGGAGAAGGGGACGCCCACTGCGGATCCGGCCGAGTCAAGTGTGTGCGGGTCCAGCTGTCCGTAGTGATCCGGCACCCGCGCTCCAGGTTGCGGGTACGCGCCGAACCCTCATTGCCTAGATAGATGATCCGCTGCAAGAGATTGGCCCTGCGCACCCTCGATGATTCGGGACATTGGGTCCGCCACGAAGTAGGCTTCTTCAACGGTTACGGGTTGGAAGCGCGGCGTCAAATCGGCCGCTGACAACAACTCGGATTTACGTGTGTCAGAGATCATGATATTCAGTTTTCCTCAATTTTGAAGATGGATTGCCCTGCAGCAGTTCTTCGGCGGAGATGCCGCGGATGGAAGCATCGAGCAACTCCACCATGTGGAATGCAGGCATGGCCTTCATGCCGCGGCGGCGGAGGCCATTCATCAGTTGCAGCAAACAGCCGGGATTGGCGGAGATTACCGCCTCGGCACCGGTGGACAGCAGGTTTTCCACTTTGCGGCTCCCGAGTTGAGCGGCTGTCTCGGGCTGCAGAAGGTTATAGACGCCAGCAGAACCACAGCACAGAGACGCCTCAGGGATTTCGGCAACTTCGAGTTCCGGAATTTTGTCCAACAGGCGGCGTGGCTGCTCGCGCACTCCCTGCGCATGCTGCAGATGGCATGCATCATGATAGGCTGCGCGCAACTTGAGCGGATGGCGCGAAGCCTGCGGCTCCAGTTCGCACAGAATTTCGGAGATATCTTTGCATTTGGCAGAGAAAGTCTCAGCACGCTTTGCCCAGGCCGGGTCGTCGCGCAGCAGATGACCGTATTCCTTCATCGTGGATCCGCAACCGGCGGAGTTGATGACGATCGCGTCAACTTCCACGGCTTCGAACACGGCGATCATCTTCTTCGCCAAAGCGGCGGCCTCATCTTCCATTCCGGAGTGGAGCATGAGTGCGCCGCAGCATGACTGCTCGCGGGGAATCTCCACTTCACAACCTTCCGCGGCCAGCACACGAACCGTTGCTTCGTTGACGTGCGAGAAGAAGACCTGTTGCACGCATCCGCTTAACATGCCGACGCGACGGCGGGGAGCAGTCCGGGGCTTGACGGTTGAAGGCAGCCTGTCAAACAGATGATTCGGCACAGTGGGTAGCAGGGCTTCCATGGCCGCCAGGCGTTTGGGCAGAAGCTTGTGTATTCCCCCAGTGCGCAACAGCGATTGCAGGCCACTTTTTTGATAGACGAACAACGGCACTGCCAGCACACGCAGTCGCTCAGGATGCGGAAACGTGGCGAAGAGCAGCCTGCGAAAAAGCGACTCGCCCCAAGTGCGCGGCAAGTTCCGCTCAATCTGCGCGCGCGTCGGCTCGATCAGCCTGTTATACTGCACGCCCGATGGGCAAGCTGTCATGCATGCCATGCAGCCCAGGCAGCGATCCATGTGCTGCCGGAAACGGTCGTCGAGCGGAGCTTCGCCGTCCGCGGCTTTTTTGATCATGTAGATGCGGCCGCGTGGCGAATCCATCTCCTCGCCCCACAGCACGTACGTGGGACATGCCGGGAGGCAAAAGCCGCAGTGTACGCACTCGTCGATGTACTTCTTCTCCGGCGGATGGTGCGTGTCGAAGCTGGATGGATGCATTTCTTCCTGGGTGGTGGTATGCGGTGTCGGTGTCAAATGTTCCCCACAAAACGGCCGGGATTGAGAGTGTGGACGGGATCAAAGCGGCGCTTGATCTCGCACATTAGAGGGACAGGGCCCGGGTCCGGACCCCACACGTTCAGCCTGCCGCGCAGCGGATCGGTTATTTGCAGGACGATCAGGCTACCTCCGAAACCCGCTACTCTTGCGCGAAGGCGCTCGATGAGCACAATCGCCGCATCAGGAGCGGAGTTGAGAGCAATTGTCATTAAGCCGTTCGCTTGGGCTACGGCGGCAATGCCCAGCCCCTCTGTGAACGCAATCTCCTGAAGTTCTGAGCTGATGGCGCAGATTATGCTGGGGAGTAGCGCCACCTTCAGGACAACGGCATCGTGCATATTGAAGAGTTGCTGCCGGGCCTGCCAGACGGCTTCGCTCGATTCTGTTACCGCAAATTCGTCGAAGAGGTTCTGAATCCGGACCGCATATTCGTCGAAACATTCAGGAACGGCAGCAATGCGGATGTCGAGTGCGCATTCCTGTTGTGACGTGCGGAGCTGCACGCACGAAGGAGTGATCTGCGAATCCATCAGGGCGCGGAGCGGCGCGGCAAAGGATGCGGCAACCGGACGCGTGTCACCATGCGCGATCACCGTCCAGGTCCGTGCGTGTTCTTCTACCGGATGCAGGCGGAAATTCACTTCGGTGATGACGCCCAGGGTGCCGAAGCTACCGGTCATCAGTTTGTGCAGGTCATAACCGGCGACATTCTTGACCACTTTGCCACCGGTCTTGGCGATGGTGCCGTCGGCGAGCACAATAGTCATGCCGATGATGAGATCGCGCAGGCCGCCGAATTTCAGCCGCAATGCGCCGCTGTCATTCGAAGCTACTATGCCACCCACAGTGGCGCGGTCCGGCCATAGCGGATCGAGCGCAACCATCTGCCCGTGCCGCGCAAGTTCGCACCGCATCGTTGTCCACGTGCAACCAGCCTCCACAGTGCAGGTCAAGTCCTGCCATGCATGCTCGTGAAGCGCATTGAGGCGTGCCAGACGCAACTGGATATCGGGCGCGACAGGGTTTCCCCAGCCAAGTTTGGTGCCGCCGCCTGTCGGAGTCACAGCGAGCCTGTTTGCCTGTGCGAACCGCAAGATCTCCGCAATCTGTTGTGTATCACCGGGGGCGGCAACGGTCGTTTCTCCAAGGAGCTCAGTATTCTCCGGCCCGACGATCGAGCCGAGCTGAGCCATACCTTGCTCCAGCATCCATGAGGCAGTTGGGCTCATCAGAAAATCTCCGCGATTCCGGCTGTCTCCAACGGATGCGGCACATAGGGCCCGGGCTTTTCTGCGCACAGACGCGGGCGCGGGAAGACCTTATCCGGGTTGGCGAGGTTTTCCGGATCAAAGGCGCAGCGTACCAGTTGCATGGTTTCGAGATCCGGTTCGGAAAACATATAGCCGAGCATCTCCTGCTTTTCCTTGCCAACTCCGTGCTCACCGGTGATGGAGCCGCCATTATCCACGCAGAGTCGCAGGATGCGATAGGAAAGATCGAGCGCCAATTCTTCTTGTCCGGCAATTGCGGCATCGTACAGCACCAGCGGATGCAGGTTGCCGTCGCCGGCATGGAAGACATTGGCTACACGCAGTCCCGCCGCAGAGGCCATTCTATCGATTTCAGTCAGCAGGTGCGGCAGCGCGGTGCGCGGAATCACGCCGTCCTGCACGATGTAGTTAGGCGAGATGCGGCCCACGGCGGCGAAAGCAGCCTTGCGCCCCTTCCAGACGAGGGCGCGCTCATGCTCCGATTGCGCCACGCGAATCTCCCAAGCACCGTTGTTGCTGCATAGGGCCTGCACTTCGCGCATGAGTGCCTCGACTTCACTGTAGGAACCGTCCAGTTCGACGAGCAACAGACCTTTGCAGACCGGATAATGGGCTTGTACGGCGGCTTCTGCTGCCTGGATGGACAGCGCGTCCATGATCTCCATTGCTGAAGGAAGCATTCCGGCCGCGATGATGTCGCTGACAGTTTGTCCCGCGGCCTGTACGGAGTCGAATGCGGCCAGCAGCGTCTGCACTACCTCGGGACGCTTCACGATGCGCAGCGTAATCCTGGTCGCCACCCCCAGGGTGCCTTCTGAACCTACAAAAACTCCAGGCAGGTCGTAGCCCGGAGCATCCAGTGTGGGTGAACCGAACTGGACCAGTTCGCCCGAGGGCATCACCACATCAAGTGCGAGTACGTGCGTGACGGTGAAGCCGTATTTCAGGCAATGCGCGCCTCCGGAGTTCTCCGCAACATTGCCGCCGATGGTGCAGACCGACTGCGACGAGGGATCGGGCGCGTAGAAATATCCCTGTGGGGCGACGTGCTGGGTTACATGGGCGTTAATTACTCCGGGCTCGACTACTACGAACCGATTCGCAATGTCCACCTCAAGAATACGGTTCATCCGCGCCAAGCTGATCACTATGCCGCCGGCGGCAGGCAGTGCGCCACCGCTCAGGCCCGTCCCCGCACCGCGGCTGACGAATGGAATTTTGTGTCGGGCGCACAGCCGGACCACCGCCTGCACCTGCTCGGCTGTGCGCGGCAAGACAACCGCTCCAGGCAGCACGCGGAAATTCGTGAGCCCGTCACACTCATAGGTCTGCAACTGGCTCTCCCCGGTGATGAGGCCGTCCTTTCCAACGGCGGTACGCAATTCGACGATGAAGCGGGTAGGTAGCACGCTGGATAAAAGATTACGGGATGGAAGGCTCCTATGGCACGCGAATTCTGCACTTCACAAGGACTGGAAAAAACATGATTGTGGCCGGTTTCGGCGGCACCGGATCACTCGCGAATCGACAAGTCTGCCGTGGGAGGCAGTTTCCATCCATTTGCTCTAGCGTCCAGCCTAACTGCTCGGCTATGGTTAGTATGCGCTTGAAGAGTATGCCGATCATTGAGCCGGATCGTCGCGCAGAAGTGAGGCTCTCGTACTGGCTCGCAAGCATTTGCATTGTGATTTAATTCCGACACACGAGAATTTTCCAGAGGCTTCAGCTCGCAGATCAGCGCGACATGAACCCTCTTCCTGTGGAGTGGGGCGCCAGGAAGGAATAAGCGATGGATACAGTTTGGTCGCAAGGCTACTACATCTGGGGCCAAAACCTCGGAATTTCCGCTGTCATAGCCGCTTTGCCTACGGCCGTGTTGCTTTTTCTTCTTGGGGTCAAGCGAAAACCTGCGTGGGTTGCCGGGCTGTGGGGCCTCGGCACCACCCTGGTTGTCGCCCTGTTCGGATATCACATGCCGGTATCGCTCACGTTCAGTTCGGCAGGGTACGGAGCTGCGTTTGGTCTGTTTCCGATCTCCTGGATCGTGTTCTGGGCGATCGTGCTCTACAACGTGACAGTCGCGACCGGGAAGTTTTCGATCGTGAAAGATTCCATCGGATCGTTGACCCCCGATTTGCGAATTCAATCGATCATCATCGCCTTTGGTTTTGGTGCGTTTATCGAGGGCGCAGCGGGATTTGGAACACCCATTGCCGTGGCCGGGGCCATGATGGTGGGGCTAGGATTTTCACCGTATTACGCCGCCGCGCTGTGTTTGTTGGCGAATACGGCGCCTGTGGCCTTTGGAGCGATCGGCGTTCCCATCATCACGTTGGCAGGAGTTACCGGGCTCCCGGTCAATAAGCTGAGCGGGGCGGTAGGAACCTTGTGCTCACCGATCGCGCTCATCCTGCCCGCCTACATGATCATCACTATGGGAGGCTGGACCTCGGCCCTCGAGGTTTGGCCGACCCTCCTGGTAGCGGGACTGGCCTTCGGAGGAGTTGAGTACCTTGTTTCCAATTTCGTCAACGTTCAGCTCACCGTCATCCTCAGCTCAATAACGGCAATGGCGGCCTTGGTCGCTCTCCTGCGGTTCTGGCAACCTCGATCTCATACCGTGAGAAAACGGAAGGAGAGAAACGGCGACGCGGAATTGGGACCCTTCGAGATTGCGGCGGGAGCTTCTACACAGGCGTCCGCTGTACCCAGGCATACTGGCGGCCAGATTATTACTGGATGGATGCCGTATATTTTTCTGGTTATCTTCGTCCTTCTGTGGGGATTCAAGCCACTCCAATCATTTCTGGACATCGCGACCTTCAAGTTTGAATGGCCGGCGCTTCATAATCTCATTGTTCGCGTGCCTCCCGTGATGACAAAAGCTCATCCGTACCCGGCGATATTCAATCTGAACCTGATCTCTGCCGGTGGAACTTCGTGCATGTTCGCCAGCATCCTTTCGGCCATCTTCTTGCGAATGTCGCCTGGAGACTTTTTCGGAGTTATCTTCAAATCGGTGCGCCAATTGGCCTTTCCTATACTTACGATTGCAGCGGTTCTTTCCATGGCGTTTGTCATGAATTACTCCGGTGCAACCGGGACTCTCGGCCTGGCTTTTTCGGCAACGGGCGCGGCTTTCCCATTCTTCAGCCCATTCCTGGGTTGGCTCGGGGTTTTCCTCACAGGGTCAGACACCTCCTCGAATGCCCTCTTCGGAAGCCTTCAAGTGGTTACGGCCACCAAGCTTGGTTTCAGCCGCATCTTGATTGCCGCCGCCAACTCATCGGGCGGCGTGATGGGCAAGATGATCAGCCTTCAATCTATCGCGGTCGCAGCGGCTGCTACGGGAATCACGGTACGCCAGCAATCGCAATTACTGCGATTCACACTGAAACACAGCATCACGCTCACCGTGCTGGTTGGGCTGGAAGTGCTGGTGTTCGCCTACTGGATTCGGGTGATCTAGGGTGCGTTCGCCGGCCGAAGCGACGCAGGAAGCAGGCTCCTGATCGGCTCCGGTCGAGGTTTCGGTTCTTGGTGTCAATCGGGTCGAAGACTAACATTTCAACTGGTCCAGGAATAACGAGGCCGATCAATTTTATCGGCCAAATTGTTGTCCATGCGAGCGTCTTG
>JBDTBI010000480.1:0-8564 GCA_039924215.1 Acidobacteriaceae bacterium | reverse complement strand
GCGCGCCGACAAAATTCAAGCTACGTAGTCGCTTCCGCGGCTGGAGCAGCTTCCGGAGCCGGAGTAGCTACCTCAGCGGTCGGAGTAGCTTCCGCCGCAGCAGCAGCTTCCGCAACCGGAGCAGCATCGGCGGCAGCAGACGCAGCGGCAGCCTGGGATGCAGCGAACGCAGCCTGGGCATTCACCGTACTCTGCTTCACGCGCGATGCGCGCAGCTTGCGGACTTTGGCGAGGCGCTTTTCTTCCTCATCCATGCGAACGGTGATAAATTTGATCACCGGTTCGGTGACACGCAGACGGCGTTCCAGCTCCGCCACCAGGTCGCCTTCGGCTTCCACAGTCATCAGGTTGTAGTTGCCCTCATTGAACTTGCGAACCGTGTAGGCAAGTTTGCGATTGCCCAGCTTCTCGTTCGACACCAGCTTGCCGTTGCCCTTATTGATGGTCGCTTCAAAACCGGCAATCAACTTGTCCGCTTCTTCGGCCACAATGTCAGGTCGCAAAATAAACATCACTTCATACTTCCGTTCCATTCGTCTCTCGTTTCCGGCAAAGTCTTTGTGCGACCCTGCCTGTCGCAATCTTCAAGGATTGCGGTTTACTCTTGCTCCTCGGCAGTTGTCCGCCGATTGAAGCGATTCATCGCGACGCTTGCGCCTTCCGTCAAAATCAACTCAATCGCCGCCGCCGCATCGTCCAAAACTGTGTCCAGCACGGCCAGCTCCTGCTTGCGAAACGGCGCCAGCACAAACTCTTTTCTCCGCTGCCGCGCGCTTTCCGCCGCCAGCGCTTCTTCCGGCGCAATTCCGATCCGAATCCGCAGCCACTCTTCCGTGCCCAGCGCGCTCGAAATGGATTTGACCCCGTTATGCCCGCCAGCGCTTCCGCGCTCGCGAATTCGAATGCTTCCCAGCGGCAGCGCCACTTCGTCATACACCACGATCAGTTGCCGCTGTGGATCGATCTCCAGTTCCTGAGCCAGCGTCGCAACCGACAACCCGCTCAGGTTCATGTAGGTTTCCGGCTTTGCCAGCAAAACCCGCCTGCCTGCAATCTGCGCCGAAGCCGTCACCGCCTTCGATCGCCGATTCGATACCACCACTCCGCATCGTTCCGCGATGCGATCGATCGCCAGAAATCCAGCATTATGCGGCGTAAATTGATACTCGATTCCCGGATTCCCGAGACCGACGATCAAAATTACGTCCGCCGCGACACCGGAATCCATACCCGAACCTACGCCGCCAGAAAGTCCCATGCACACCCGGAGCTACTTCTTGGCTTCTTTCTTGGTGTCTTTCTTGGCGTCTTCGGCAGCCTCTGGAGCTTCCGTCTTTCCCTTCTTCGCCACCTCTGGTTCCGCTGTGGTCGCGGCTGCCAACGCATCCGGCGTTGCAACCACTTCCTCCCGCACGGCCGTGATGTGGGCTACTGTCGTCTCTTCGTCGGTAAGGAACTTCAACTTATCCGAATGAGGCAGGTCTGCCACGCGGATGACCATGCCGAATGCCAGCTCGCTAACGTCCACATCGATGCGACCTGGAATGTCCGCAGGCAAGCACTCGACGGTGATCTCGCGCAGTACCTGGTCGAGGATGCCACCCTGCGTCTTTACGCCAATTGGAACCCCCTGCAGCTGGATGGGAACCTCCACGCGCATGGTCTTATCCATGGCAATCCGCTTCAAATCAATGTGGATCAGATTGCCCTTGATCGGATCATTCTGCCAGTCCACGACCATTACCTTGGTGGAGGAGCCGGCCATATCCAGATCGAAAATCGTGTTGTGCCCGGAATCCGAATGCAGGATGCGACGAATCTGTTTCGGATCGACAGTGATGGCCACGGAGGGCTGCTTCGCTCCATATACCACTGCTGGAATGCTGCCTGCGAGACGTACGCGGCGCGCTATATTTTTGGTGAACTTGCCCTCGCGGGGCGTTGCTGTGACGACTTCAGGCACGGTCATAGTTCCTTGTTTTCCCTTCCTGTTGACCTTCGGGCACGGCGTGTGAGCGCCGCTCCCTTCTCGTGACCTGGGCGCCGTTTCGCGCTCGGTCACACTGTTGGTGTCTTGCCCACGCCGTCTTCGAGACGTGTACGATGGCCCTGGGCAGAAAGCTGCTTCGCTTCAGAGAAGCGTTAGTTGAATAAACTGCTAACGCTGGTCTCCATATGGATGCTCTCAATGGCGCGTCCTATCAGACCCGCAATCGACAGCACTTTAATCTTCTCCGTCCGCAGCGCTTCTTCCTGCAGCGGAATCGTGTTGGTGACCACCAGCTGTTCCAGCCGGGAGCTGACAATCCGTTCGACGGCCGGCCCGGAAAGCACCGGGTGCGTGGCGCAGGCATACACCCGCTTCGCACCGCTGTCCAGAAGCGCATCCACCGTCTTGATCAGGGTGCCCGCCGTATCGACAATATCGTCGAGAATCAAACATGTCCGGCCATGCACATCTCCAATCACATGCATCACTTCCGACACGTTCAGGTCGGTCCGCCGCTTGTCCACAATGGCCAGCGGTGCTTCCATTTTCTTGGCGAAGAAACGCGCCCGCTCCACGCCTCCGGCGTCGGGAGAAATCACCGTCAGGTCCGGCAGATTCAATTCCCGAAAGTGACTTACCAGCACCGGACTGGCGAACAAATGGTCCACCGGAATATTGAAAAAGCCCTGAATCTGTGCCGCGTGCAAATCGACAAGCAAGGCTCGATTCGCCCCGGCCGTAGTCAACAAATCCGCCACCAGCTTGGAAGAGATCGCCACCCGAGGACGATCTTTCCGGTCCTGCCGCGCATAGCCGTAATACGGAATCACCACGGTAATGCGCCGGGCTGAAGCTCGCTTCAAAGCGTCGATCATAATCAGCAGTTCCAACAGATGCTGGTCCACCGGATAGCACGTTGGCTGCACCACAAAAACATCGGCTCCGCGAACATTTTCAAGGAGCTGGAAATAAACTTCTCCGTCGGAAAACCGCTGCAGTCGCACTTCACCCAGTGGCACGCCGACAAATTTGCAAATCTCTTCCGCCAGCGGCAGGTTTGAAGTTCCGCTGAAAATTTTGAACCGCTTATCCTCACTGTAGGACTTGGCGCGTTTGCGTCCGGCGGCGGCTCGCGCCTGCGAACCGGACTCGCCTGCATTCGCCTCGATTGCAACCGTGCCGGCTATGGCTGGTGGCGCGTCTGCCGCGTCCGCCTCCATCGTTAGCGTCAAATTACCTTCCGCATTCTCACTCCCGACCGCACCCGTCATAAAGTCTGGACCTCCCAAGCTGGTTTGCGTTGGTGAACCGAACTGCAAAATTCGAATCGTGACAGCAGATCTTTCGATGAAGCTGCCGGATTCGGGGACGATTGCCGGCGTCTTTCCCGTCCGGCGTTTTGTAACCCTGATCTTTCCAGTTCTGATCATTTCAGGACTGCCAGGCATCAGGAGCGAAGTTTCAAGAAATCGACTACGTTTGCTGCAACCACACTTTCGAAACCGTAAAACTGGCTGGGCGACTAGGATTCGAACCTAGACCGAGTGCTCCAAAGGCACTTGACCTACCATTAGTCGATCGCCCAAAGCTACTGGCCTGTACAGACTTCCACGCGAACCGTCATCATCGATCATGCTCCATCAATTCCTGTTTCATCGATGATCGTGCGCCAGTATTCCTGTCGGCCAACTGTCTTCGTTTCGTACGCCGCAATTCCTTGTGCCGCCAGCCGCTTCGCCGCCGCCCCGGATTCTTCCGCCGTCCCATACAAACCGAACAGCGCCGAGCCCGATCCGGAAAGCGCCGCATAGATCGCGGGGCTTCCATCGTGAGAACTTTGCTTCAATGTTTCAAGGATGCCGCGCAGAGAGGGATACTGTGTGAAAACGACCTCTTCGAAGTCGTTCACGATCCCGGTGCGGACAAGCTCGAGTAGAAGGTTCTCGGCCCGGTCTTTCTCAGGTATAGAGGGAAAGACACCGGTGGAGTTCGTAAAAGCGTTCTGGGGAGCCATTAGAGCTGCTGCCCACGTAAGACCCAACTGTTCCAGCCTATCGGAAGGGGAACGGACGGTCAATTGGTTTTCCTTATTGTTTTCGTTGTTTTCGCGCTCGCCCTCCGCTGCCTGCAGCCGGTCCCAGTCGCGAAAGGCCTGCGGCGTCGAGACCCGAACCGCAGGAATGGCCAGCACGCAATGGGCTTGCGACAAATCCGGCAGCCCGGAGACCTGTTCCCCGCGGCCCAGGCCCAGAACCGTTCCGCCGATGAGAAACAGCGGCACATCGGAGCCTGTTTCGGCGGCGATCTGGAGCTTTTCCGGCTCGGGGAGTGCCATTCCCAGCTCTTTTTCCATGCCGATTAGGGCAGCAACCGCATTGGCGGAGCCAGCTCCCAGCCCGCCCTGCACGGGCAGTCGCTTATCGATATGGATCTCCACGTCGGCGGCAATCTTTTGCCGCTTCAAGGCTCGTTCCACGATCTTCCAGCAGGTATTGCGCGCGTCGCACGGCACATGCGGCTCATCGCAGGTAATCGAGATGCGGCTGGTCTCGCCCGGGGTCAGCAGTTTTGCCGTTACCTCCACAAAGTCATGGATGGCCAGCGTTTGATAGATCGTGGTCAGCGCGTGGTAGCCATCCGGCCGCACCGGGCCAATGGTGAGGCCGAGATTGATCTTCGCGTGCGAACGAACACGAGTGGGCATGGTGAGATTGATTCTAGCCGGATGGGCGGTGTCCTACTCAGCTCCTACTTGGTTCCAATCACCATCCAGTCGGGGCCCACCAGGTGTTCCACGCGTGTCTCCCGGAATCCAGCCTCTTTCATCCAGCCCATGCAATCCGCACCCGTGTAGTCAAACCCGCCGGGCGTTTCCACCAGCATGTTCAGGCTGCATAGCAGACCAAAGGCATGCTTGGACCTGTCATCATCAATGAGGCTGTCATAGGCAATCAGCGCTCCACCTTCCGGAACAGCGTCAAAAGCCTTGCGAATCAGGAGTTTCTTTGTTTCCAGATCCCAATCGTGCAGGATGTGCCCCATCATCACAACGTCGGCGCTGGGGCAGCTGTCCTGAAAAAAATTCCCGCTGTGAAACAAAACTCGGTCAGAAACCCCGTTGGCGGCCACGTACTCTTCAAACACAGGCGCGACTTGGGGCAGATCGAAGCCGACGCCGGTAATGTGCGGGTTGCTCCGCGTCACCTGTACGATCAGATCGCCCTCCGCAGTACCTAAATCGACTGCTTTTTTGTAGCGTTTCCAAGGAAACTTCTCGGCAATCGCACGATTGGCTCCCTTGCTGATCCCGGTCATCGCCTTCAGGAAACCGGTCAGCCTGTCACGGTCCGCATAGAGAATTTCAAAGGCATTCTCCGCTCCTCTCGATTCGCTCTGGTGTTCTCCGGTTTGCAATGCCGTCGTCAGGCTGCCCCAGCAGGGGTAGAGCCGGAGGTTGGCCATTTCCAGGATTCCGCCAATATAGGATGGTTTCTCTTTATCGAGAAAAAAGTCGGTGGAAACGGTATTGCTGTAGATTCCATCGCTGCGCTCCAAAAATCCCAGCGCAACCAACGCGTCCAGAAAATCACGGGCCGCGCGGGAGTGCAGACCGAGAGTTTTTGTTAAGGTCTGCAAGTCGGCAGGGTGTTTCGCCAGTTCCGTGAAGACTCCCAGTTCGACGGCGCTTAATAGGGTTTTCGATGCCCAGAAACCCATGCCGACCTGCATAATGTGATCAATTTGCGGCTCACTCATCGCAATACTCCTTCCTGTTCAAGTGAGAATTCACTGACAGGATTTTCACTTACAAATTTACGCCATGCAATTCCCGGTGCCGGTACGGTTCACCGGTTTGGTTGAAACCAATTTTGAAGGGGAGTGTGTGTCCTGCGCTGAAAACGGCAATTCTGATGGGCTAGGTGTTCAGGCCCACTTTTTCCCTAGTGCGTCCAGTCCGCCTTTTGCCAGGTCTGCCGGAGTCATTGCCAGGTGGGATTCGCAATCGGCATGGAACTGGAGAAACCACGGCTCACAAAACGACGGGATCTGCGACGAATCTGTCATATCGACAATCAGCATCGCTGTGCGGTGCCCGTTGAACTCAGTGAAATAGACAGCTTCCGGTTTTACTTCATCCAGGATCCGCTTGATCTTTTGCCCAGCGGAGCCATCTTTTACTGCGGCGTTAAATGTATCGTGTGGCAACGTAACCCTCATAAGGATTCGCATAGGTATCACCTCACATCGGAGAAACTGGATTGGTACGGCTATCTCTCATTCCTGCCTCGACACACAAAACGGACAAAACGGAATGGATCAGGGCGGAAATGCGACCCAATTACACCCCCGCGCACATCGCTTGTCAAGGGGATGCCAAAGCAGCCGGTACAAGCCCGATGCGAAGCCGGATGCATCCTTTCGCACGCAGGAAAACGTGTTCCACCGATGGCGCCGGCGGTACCCTTTCGGCCTGTTCCCGCCAGAATGCGGTAACGTAGAGACAGGTTGAGTTGTTCATGCTAAGAGCTATCTCCACGCACATTTTCCTGAAGCATCGCCTGCACGCCGGGCATTTGGACACGTTGAGCAAAGCTGGGGCCGAGGCTATTGAAATCTTCGGCATGCGGCGCCATTTCGACTACACCAACCGTGCGCAGGTTCGCGAGATTGGCGAATGGTTCCGGGCCAATCCAACCCCAGCCTGGGCGCTCCACGCGCCGCTGCGGACGGAAGTGGAATCGGAGAATGATCGCAGTGCGCCATCGATCAACGTGGTGCATGTAGAAAAATCCCGCCGCATCGATGCCATGGATGAAGTGAAACGCGCGCTGGAATCGGCGGAGCAGATTCCGTTCTCTCACCTCATTCTGCATCTGGGAGAACGCAATGACACCTGGAGCCCGCGCACACTGGAGCATGCCTTGACCGCGGTCGAGCATCTGCGCGCCTTCGCGCGCCCGCTGGGAGTGCAGATCCTGCTGGAAAATCTGGAGAAAAATGAAGTGGCACAGCCGGAAAATCTGATGGAAATCCTTTCCGTGGGCCACTTTGACGATATCGGTCTGTGCCTCGACCTGGGCCATGCCCATCTGGGTGAAGGCATCCTGCCAACAATCGATATCCTGGGTCCGCGTATTCGTTCCATCCATGTGCATGACAACGTTGGCGACCGCGACGCGCATCTATGGCCCGGCGATGGAACCATTGCGTGGCCGGAAACCATGCAGGCGCTGGCCGCTCTGCCTCAACCGCCGGCAACCGTGTTGGAAATCCATTCCACACTGGAAAATCCGGAAGGAACCCTCATCGACCGGTTCCGGCAAGCATTCGACTTTCTGGATACTGCTCGAAACTGATTTAAAACAGGACAACCTTCTCATCGGCGAAGACACCGGCATTGCTGGACCTACCAACGCGCTTACGCGAATACCGCGGGCACATTCAATTCCTGACACGTTTCGATGAACGCGCTGGAGTCGATTGACGTCGATCCGATCAACCTGGGAGATGTTTTTCAGGCCTTCTTCCAGAGCTCTTCGAACGACATGCGACATTCAGGGTCACCTGCGGGAGATGTATGGCGTAGAGGGTTCACCGACACTGATCTCGAACGTGACTGACGCGGTGATCGAGGAAGTGAAGGCGTGGCAGTCGCGGCCACTCGATACGGTCTATCCCATCGTCTATCTGGATGCGCTGATGGTGAAGATGCGGGACAATGGGCAGGTGTCGAACCGTGCCGTGCATGTGGCCATCGGCATCACCATGGAAGGCAGGAAGGAAGTGCTGGGGCTATGGACAACAGCCAATGAAGGGGCCAAGTTCTTGCTGCAGGTCCTGACTGAGATGAAGAACCGTGGGCTGAAGGACATCTTTACTGGCCTGCGTGGCCGGACTGAAGGGATGTCCCGATGCCATCGAAGTGGTTTATCCGCAGGCCACGGTGCAGCTATGCATCGTGCATATGGTGCGGGCCAGCTTGAACTATGTGAGCTGGAAAGAACGCAAGCCAGTGGCGCACGATCTGAAAACCATCTACCACGCGGCGACCGCCGAAGAAGCGGCGCAGCGGCTGGAGGAATTCGCCGCCCGCTGGGACGGGAAATATCCTTCGATCAGTGCCATGTGGCGCAGACACTGGGCACGGATCACGCCATTTTTTGCGTTTCACCGGAGATCCGCAAAATCACGTACACCACAAACGCCATCGAGAGCCCGAACATGACGCTGCGGAAAGCGATCAAGACGCGTGGCTCCTTTCCCAGTGAGGAAGCCGCCATGAAGTTGCTCTACCTGGCACTGCGAAACCTGACCCAGAAATGGACCACCATCCAGGGATGGAAACAGGCGCTCAATCGCTTCCCACAAATGGCGGGTTAACCCAAAACGAACCCCAACCTGAAAATTGAGGTTACACAATTTTGTTGACACTACCGGTCCGTCCTCTGCCGCCCTTGGCATGGGAGCGCGCCTGCGCCAGCTCGGGCACAAAGGCGAACGGCGGTACGACTGAGAGCCCGAATTCCCATGTGCGCCAGAGAGAGGCTGGAACACACGTGCCTGTTCCGGCGAG
>JBDTBI010000479.1:0-5545 GCA_039924215.1 Acidobacteriaceae bacterium | reverse complement strand
GAGCGTAAAATGCGACGAAAGGACAACGCATGACGCAACCGCAGGGTACCGCACTGATCACGGGAGCCAGTTCCGGAATTGGGGAAGAATTTGCGCGACAGCTGGCCGCGCGGGGATGGTCCTTGATTTTGGTGGCGCGTTCTCAGGATCGGCTGGAGGCGTTGCGAAGCGAATTGATGTCCGCGCACATGGGCATCGATATTCTGGCAGTCGCGTTGGATCTGACCGTGCCGGGCGCTCCAGAGGAGCTGTTCCAGCGGACGCAGGCGGCGAACCTGGAGGTAACCCTGCTGATCAATAATGCCGGGTTTGGTGCCCATGGTGAATTTGCATCGATCGACAGGGAACGGCAGCGTCAGATGATTGTGCTGAACATTGCGGCACTGGTGGCGCTGACGCATCTGTATCTGCAGCCGATGATCAAGCGCCGTGGCGGAGGCGTGATCAACATTGCCTCCGTCGCCGGATTCCTTCCGCTACCGTATAGCGCGGTTTACGCATCGACAAAGGCGTTTGTGCGCAGCTTCTCCGAGGCGCTGCATGAAGAAGTCCATCAGCAGGGAGTTCACGTTCTGGCTGTTCATCCAGGCTCGACGCAAACCAAATTCTTTCAGGTTGCAGGCGAAAGTATGTTCAACAATCCTGCGCGCATGCAGACGGCGGCCCAGGTGGTGGAGGAGTCTCTGCGAGCGTTCGATCGTCACAAGGGTTCTGTGGTCACGGGGGCGTCGAATCGGCTGGTGGTGCGGGTGCTGGCGCTGGTGCCGAGTAGCTGGGTGACACGTTTCATGGGAAAAGCGATTCGGCGAGCGAGTGCGCAGCATTCTGGAGCAACGAAGCCCTCGCGGTAAACTACATTGATATGTGTGAGATACAGCTTCTACCTGATGCAGGCAACGTTTTTGGAGAAAACAACATCTGTACGTAAAAGATAGGGAAAGATAGTCAAATTGCTTAAGAAAGATACCTAGTGATTCTCGTTGTTGACGATAACCCGGTGCAGGCTCTGACTCGCAAAACGATTCTGAATCGTGCCGGACTCGAGGTCCAGACTGCATATTCCGCGGAAGAAGCGTTTGCAACCCTTGATCGCGATGAGAGCGATGCCATCACGCTTGTCATCACAGACCACATCATGCCGGGTGAGTCCGGCTCTCATTTTGTGACTCGGTTGTGGGATCGCAGGGCCGGCTTGGCGGTCATGGTGCTCAGCGGGATGGCTGAAGCAGAAGATGAATACGCTGGTCTGGATATTACCTTTCGGGCGAAGCCAATTCTGCCCGCCGATCTGGTATCGCTGGCGACAAAATTAAGTTGTGCCGAGCGCTCTTAAGGCATTTTCACTGTTACTGTAATGCTGGCTTCCTACGATCCCACCCTAGCTTCGCTGGGATGGGGCACCCGAAAACATTCCATCATCTGTGAAAATGCTCTCAGACACAGCCTCCGGTGTGATTGCATCCAGATGAACTCGTTCAAGGATCGCAATTCTTGTGACGCCTCGTATTGCATCTCGCCTTTGCACCATTCCCGTTCACCCTCTCATCTAACCTTTGTGCGGGGCTGATCGTTGCTGTCATCGTGTGGCTCTGCGACAATCGAAGGAGTAACGACAAATTGTTGGATTCCTTATGAGCGCATCCAATGTAGAAACGATAACCAGTAAGGCCCCCCCAAATGAGGAATTGCGCGAGCAGGTTTTCGATGCATTTCGTCGCTGGGGGTATCTGCAGGCGCAACTCGATCCGCTGCAACAGTATCTTCTGCCGAAATCGATCCCACAGTTAGCTGGTACGGGAAAGTTCGCCACCCAGGCCCGCGCAATTTACTGCGGAACGATCGGCGCTGAGTTTATGCACATCGCGGACGCGGAGCGCCGCGACTGGATAACGGAACGTCTGGAGACAGAGGCGGCCCTCGGAGATGGGCCAAGCAAGCTTGAGGTGTTGGATCAACTGATTCATGCCGCGCTTTTCGAGCAGGTGATTCAAAAACGTTACCTTGGGACGAAACGATTTTCTCTCGAAGGCGTCATCGCACTGATCCCGTTCCTCGATAGGGTGCTAAACCGCGCCGGCGAACTGGGAGCCGAGAAATGCATTATTGGGATGAGCCATCGCGGCCGTCTGAATGTCATGGTGAATACGCTGGGCAAGTCTGCAGCGGACATTTTTTCGAAGTTTGAGGATGTCGATCCGCGGGCCAGCCTTGGCTGTGGCGATGTGAAGTATCACGTGGGCGCCACTGGCACGTTCACGACCCGAGAGGGAAAAAAGCTGGGACTGCATCTGGTTTCCAATCCCAGCCATCTGGAAGCAGTCGACCCCGTAGCAATGGGGCGCACCTATGCGAATCAAATACGCATCGGTGCGGACGGGCGCAAACGGGTTTTGCTCGTCGTTATCCATGGAGATGCGGCGTTTGCCGGGCAGGGAATCTGGGCCGAAACCATGAACCTGGACGGCCTTGAAGGATATTCTGTCGGCGGTGGCATCCATATCATCGCGAACAACTTGATTGGTTTCACGGCGGAGCCGGACGAGTACAATTCTTCCCGTTTTTCTTCTGATCTTGCCCGGCGTCTGCCGGTGCCAATCTTCCACGTGAATGCGGAGGATTTGGATGCCGTCGTCCGCGTTGCCTCGCTTGCCGTGGAATATCGGTATCGGTTTCACACGGATGTTGTGATCGATTTGATTGGGTATCGTCGCCACGGCCACAGCGAAATCGATGATCCGACCATCACCCAGCCGCTGCGGTATCGAAAGATTCAGAGTCATCCGGTGCTGTACAAAATTTTTGCGCAGCAGACTGGCCTCGACCCGGCATCGCGGGTGCAGGAAGTGGAGTCGATGTTCGATCAGGCGCTGCAGCAGGCGCGGCACATGGAGAAAAAGGCAACGCTGGTGGAATATCCGGAGTACTGGTCGCACTACAAAGGGGGTCCGCATCGCGCGAAATATGAAGTGGACACAGGGCTGACCACGGAAGAAATCACCAAGATTGCCGACGGATTGACAGCCTATCCCGCGGATTTTCACATCCACCCGAAGATCGAGAAACTGCTGGCACAACGCGCGGAAATGGGCCGCGGGGAGAGACCGCTAGACTACGGCATGGCGGAAGCCGTTGCCTTCGGGTCCTTGCTGGTGAAGGGAACACCGGTGCGGCTGAGCGGCCAGGACAGCCAGCGCGGCACGTTCAATCAGCGGCACGCGGCACTGATCGACGTGGAAAACGAGAAAAAATTTGTGCCGCTGAATCATCTTTCGTCGAAACAGGCCCACTTTGAGATTTACAACTCCATGCTGTCAGAGGCTGCGGTGATGGGATTTGAATACGGCGTGAGCCGCGATGCCCCGGACGTTCTGGTGATGTGGGAGGCGCAGTTTGGCGACTTTGCCAATGGTGCGCAGACCATCATCGACCAATTTCTTTCTTCCGCAGAGGATAAATGGGGCCTGTTGAGCGGACTGGTGTTGCTGTTGCCGCACGGATATGAGGGGCAGGGACCGGAACATTCCAGCGGACGGATGGAGCGCTATCTGCAGATGACGGCACGGGATAACATTCAGGTCTGTCAGCCATCTACGGCAGCGCAATATTTTCATCTGCTGCGCCGGCAGGCGATGCGTCTGTGGCGCAAGCCGCTGGTGGTCTTCACTCCCAAGAGCATGCTGCGGCACCCGGAGGCAACGTCGCCGATCGAAGACCTGACCCGGCCGCGTTTTCTGAACGTGTTGCCCGAGACAAAATTACAGGGCGTAAAGCGGCTTTTGATCTGTACCGGAAAGATTGGCCACGAGCTGCGCGTAGAGCGCGAGAAGAGACGGAATACAACGACCGGCATTCTTTTCGTCGAGCAATTGTATCCATGGCCGGAAGCGGAACTGTGCGCGGCAATCGATGCGCAGCCCGACGCGAACGATTTGGTCTGGGTGCAGGAAGAGCCGGAAAATATGGGCGCACTCTCGTTCGTGCTGCCGCGCCTGAGGGAACTGGCGTTCGACAGGCAAGTGCGCAGTATCAAGCGTTCCGCCGCAGCCAGCCCGGCAACCGGGTCGGCAAAGGCTCATGCCCTGGAACAAAAAACGCTGATCGACCTTGCGTTGAGTTAAACCTGATAGGGTGCAACGCCTTGACTGGCCTGCGACTGAAGATACGTCCTCCTGAGTGACTGCAGGGCTCAGGAGGACTTTATTTTGTTCGCTTAGTTGGCTGAAACGCTGGACTTGACGCAAATTTCATCGAAGGCCTGCGTCAGATACTCTGCGATCTGGGGTGCGGGCGCACCTTCGATCATGGAGCGCTGCAGCAGAAACACGAGCTTGCTGTCCTGAAAAATTGCGATCGCGGGTGAAGACGGAGGATGTCCCGCCAGGTGGCTGCGGACCTGGCTGGTCGCTTCGTCGTCCTGGCCGGCGAACACCGTGATCATGTGATCGGGGAGGGTGCTGTGCTTCAGGGCCAGACGCACACCTGGGCGCAATTTACCGGCCGCGCATCCGCAGACGGAATTGACGACGACCATTGTCGTACCGGGCTTGGCTAGCGCCTGTTCAACTTCTTCAGCAGTACGCGTTTCCTGAATTCCCGCCTTCGTCAGTTCCTCGCGCATCGGGATCAGCATGATCTCTGGATACATTGAACTCTTCCTCCATGCCGTATATACGGCCTTATCCAGTGTATATCGACGCGTCGGCCCCGTTGGAGAAGAAGCGGTTAACGGCAACAATTGGGGGCGGATGAGCCATTTTTTGCATTGGCGGGTATTCTGCCGAAGAGAGAAACACTGCAGAAATCTAACGACGGGCAGGTTCTATCCTTGGCACTTATTTTTCTCTGCCATTTTCTCCTTTCCGCAATTTGCCTCCAATGATGTACGCTCATCTTCGTGGAGATTCGCGAGAACATCGGGCTGGCCCCGTACACGACCTTTCGCATTGGCGGACCGGCGCGCTGGTTTCTAGAAGCTACCAACGAGGAAAACCTGGTGGAGGCGGTAGCATTCGCGCGGGAAAAAAATGCGCCGCTGTTTGTGCTGGGGGGCGGCAGCAATCTGCTGGTAGCGGACAAAGGCTTTCCTGGCGTGGTTGTGCACGTGGCGAATCGAGGCATTCGCGAGGAAAGTGACGGCGAGTATTGCGTGTTTACCGCTGGCGCGGGCGAGAACTGGGACGATTTTGTTTCCACCATGGTGGAGAAGGATTTTTCCGGCGTGGAATGCATGGCTGGAATTCCAGGCACGGTCGGCGGAACACCGGTACAGAACGTGGGCGCATACGGACAGGAGGTTTCTTCTACCATCTGCGCCGTGCGCGTGCTGGATCGGATAACGTTGCAGATGGTGGATTTTCCCGTCGCCAAGTGCCAGTTCGGCTATCGCAGAAGCATCTTTAACAGCACTGGGCGCGACCGGTACATTGTGACGGAGGTAGGGTATCGGCTGCGCCGGCATGGCGCGCCCCACTTTGCGTACCTGGACCTGGCGAACGCATTTGCGGATGCACCCGAACCTCCGGCATTGAAGCAGGTGAGTGAAACG
>JBDTBI010000478.1:0-2764 GCA_039924215.1 Acidobacteriaceae bacterium | reverse complement strand
GGGAATTAGAGGACCGATCGACATGGTCGGGCGTGGGCCTATCTTTTCTCCTAACCGTCCTTGGAATCTTCACAACTCGGGCAATCCACAGATTTCGCGAGCATCTGCGAGATGGAGAAGCTCTCGGCTCGAATGTTCCTCCACACGACCCGGACGGAAAAACCGCCGGCACGCCGAGACGCCCAGCGTAGCGCGAGGTCAGCATGTCGATTCGAATCGAACTGGCCATGCCTTTTGGCCGCGCCTTCTGCACATGCTTCGTTTCGCAACACCGTGCAGTGCGGTTGTCTGCAGCTCTTGACAAACGGCAGACGAAGTAGGATGGTTGAGCCATGGAGTTGATTTCCATCACGCGTGTTTGTGGAGTTGAAGGCGGCTGTTGTCGCTGTCCAATCGAACTCCGGCGTGGACATAGATTCTATCGATAGCCTGTAGCGGTTTTCCACCGCGAAAAGACTCTGAATACAAGGCCCACCGCCGGATGATATCCGGAATGTGGGCATTTTTTTTGCCCACCGTATGCTCCCGCACCACGGAGCAAGCTCCCAAGAAAAGAAGAGCGAGAAAACAACAGGTAGGGAGAAGGGTCATTACGAATCCATTGTTTTGACAAAATCCATAGTTTTAACAAAATCCATAGTTTTGACAAGGAGAAAAGAAAATGCCAAACATACTCGAGTCCGTTCTAAAAGCCAATAAGCAGTACGCCGACAATTTCGGGGAGAAGGCGAAGCTGGGGATGCCGCCAGCGAAGCGCTTTGCGATTCTCACCTGCATGGATGCCCGGCTCGACCCTGCGAAGTTTGCAGGATTTTCGGAAGGCGACGCGCATGTCATTCGCAATGGAGGAGGGAGGGCTACCGAGGATGCAATTCGGTCGCTTGTGATCTCATACAAGCTGCTTGGGACGAAGGAATGGTTCGTAATCCACCATGTGGATTGCGGCATGTTGTCGTTTACCGACGATGTGATGCGCGACCTGCTGTCGAAGAGCCTTGAACCTGCGTCTCTGACTGCGAATGGATGGAAAGACACGGGCAAGGGCCCGGGCTCGCACGAGGGTGATTTCATCGAGTGGCTACCCATTCATGATCAGGCGCAAAGCGTAGTGGATGATGTCCGCCGGATTAAAGGCCACCCGTTGGTGCCGGCATCGATTCCGGTGTACGGGTACATTTTCGACGTCAAGACCGGACTGCTTAACGAGGTGCCTGCGGCTACCGCAGCCGGGAAGGCAGGGAGTCGCTAGCTTGCGGCCTGCCCCGGTGATAACGGAGATGGGATGTCCTCGGGCGAGTCGATATCCAACTCGCCCTGAGGAAATTTAACCTGTTGGATGGTCCATCCGGATTGCTGCAGGAGGACGCGCGCTCCCTGGTCGCCTTTCAATTGCAGCAATGCTGGAAAGAATGCACGCGGAAAAATGGCGGGCACGCCGAGACGCCCAGCATAGCGCGAGGCGACGATGGTATCTGGAGCCCTTCTGTGACAGGCCAGCAACTGGCGCAGATGCTCGGCGGACAAGGCTGGCTGATCGCAGACCAGCAGGGTTACTCCGGACACGTTGGGAACTTGTTCGATGACCGCGGCGATGCCAGTTCGTATTGAGCTGGCCATGCCTTCTGCCCATGCGTCGTTTCGCAATACGGTGCAGTGCGGGAGTTGAGACTGGCGCTGGATATCTTCCGAGTGAGCGCCAAGCACGACAAACAGCGGTACGGCCCCGGCGGCATGCGCCAATCCAACCGTGTGTGCGAGGAGGGTTTTTCCGCCGAAGGCCGGCAATTGCAGCAATTGTTTCGGCCGGCCAAGGCGCGTGGAAGCGCCAGCGGCAAGCAGGATCGCCGGGACGAGAGGCAAATCAGTGGGTAGTTTTGGAGACATAGGGCGGTGGCGGGGAATCGTCGAGCGGGCATTGCACCGGAATGTAGGCGCGACTCGAAGCGGCGTGAAGCGCCTCTTCCGACATGTGGCGCGGCGCGGCATGTTTCCCGTGGATCACGGACTGGATCTCCGCAATGATTGCCAGCGCGACCGTTTCAGGGCTGTCGCTACCCAGGTCCAGACCAATCGGCGTATGGACGCGGCGCAGGCATTGTTCCGGCGTCCAGCCCAACTGTTGGCCGACCTCCGTAAGCAAGACCCGGCTGCGATGGTGCGCGCCCAGCAGACCGAGATAGCGCAATTCCAAGGGCAGCAGTCTGCGAATCAGATTTTTATCCTGCTGAAAGCTGTGAGTCAGGACGGCGACGGCATCGCGATTCGACAGGCGCAACTGTTCGAGATTCGCGGCGGCTTCGTTCAGGACAAGTACCTGCTCGGCTTCAGGAAAACGCGTTGCCTGCGCCAGCCGAGGCCGGCCATCCGCGACGGCGATAGACCAACCCAGCAGATACGCCATGCGCGCCAGCGGTCGCGCATCCTCACCGGCACCAAAAATCACGAGCCGCTGCGGTGGCAGGATCGGCTCAAAAAATACATTCTGCGTTGCGTTGCCGAGGTCAATCGAAACGGTATCCGCGTGCCTCCCCATGCGCGCCAGCGAGGCAAGTTGCGATCGTGTTTCCGCGCTGAGGTGGGAGCTCGAGAAAACGATCGAATCGTCCGGCCGAACAATGACGCGCGCGAAGGGGATGCTTTCCGATGCGGAGGAGGGAAGGACGGTGGCGGTGTAGAGTGTTTCCCCGTGCTGCGCCGCTTCCAGAGCCTGCAGCATTGCGTTTGTTTCCGGCAGCGTGCCTGGCTCCAACAATATATCGATGAC
>JBDTBI010000477.1:0-4576 GCA_039924215.1 Acidobacteriaceae bacterium | reverse complement strand
AGACCCAGATGGGTGAATGCTTGAGGAAAATTGCCCAAGGCTCCGCCGGTAGAGCTGATTTCCTCCGAGTAAAGACCAAGGTGGTTGCCATAGGTCAGCATCTTTTCAAAAATGAAACGCGCGTCGTCGAGTTGCTCCGCACGCGCCAGCGCATCCACCAGCCAGAAGGTGCACATACTGAATGTACCTTCGCGTCCGGCCAACCCATCCTTCATCGCCAAGTCGCCGTCCAGGGAGTACCGATAGACCAGACTGTCGGACACCAGCACCTCCCGGATGCGCTTCAACGTACTGAGCATGCGGGGATCTTTGGGCGCGATGAACAGCACGATGGGCATCATCAGACTACTGGCATCCAGTGCCTTCGATCCAAATGATTGGACGAAACTGCGCTGCTCCGGGTCCCAGCCCTTCTCCATGATCGACGCGAAGATGCGGTCCCGTTCTTTCTCCAGGTGCGCGCGATCGAGCGGCAGACTTCTTCCCTCGGCGAGCCGTATGCCGCGGTCGAGCGCAACCCAGCACTGCAACTTGGAGTACACAAATTGCTGGCGGCCGCCGCGGACTTCCCAGAGACCCTCATCAGGCTGATTCCAGTTTTCCGCGACCCACATCAGCACGCTTTCAATGCGCG
Source organism: Acidobacteriaceae bacterium (assembly GCA_039924215.1). Classification (GTDB taxonomy): domain Bacteria; phylum Acidobacteriota; class Terriglobia; order Terriglobales; family Acidobacteriaceae; genus JAKAAZ01. The sequence continues at coordinate 3,942 of JBDTBI010000477.1, read as the reverse complement.
TCCACAAGTCATAGGGAATGGGGGACACATGCTTATCGTAAAGATAGACGGCGTCCATCATTTCGCCATAGATGTCGAGCTGCAACTGCTTTGATGCCGCGTTGCCCACGCGCACGGGCCGAGAATTCCTATATCCCGCCAAGTGATCGAGGTCGTATTCGGGGAGCTCGCTTTGTCCGTCGACGCTGTACATGGTGTTCAGGGGCCCCTGCGTGCCAGCCCCTTCATGAATCCGTTCGCACAACCAGTCAATAAAGGCCGTAGCTTCCTCGGTGAAACCGAGACGGATCAAGGCAAACACCGTGAACGCGCCGTCGCGCACCCAGGTATACCGGTAGTCCCAATTGCGTACGCCTCCGATTTCCTCCGGCAGGCTGCACGTTGGCGCGGCCACGATAGCACCCGTGGGGCGATGCGTAAGCATTTTAAGAGTCAGCGCGGAGCGAAGGACCTCTTCCCTCCAACGGCCTTCATATTGGCACTTGGACAACCATTTGCGCCAGAAGGCCAGCGTCTCATTCATCAGCCGAAGGCAGTCCACTGGTGCTTCCAGGCCGGGGCCGTCCTGCTCGGCATCAAAGCGCAGCACAAACTCTGCGGACTCCTTTGGCTGCAGCGTAAACTGTGACACCGCTTTCCCGTTCTCAATTGTCCATGGGCCGGGGCCGAGCAGGACGATGCGGGCCTCGCCTGCATCAAACAGCACTCCTCCCTCAATCAAAGATGCGGTGTGGGGGGTGCGTGCATAGTTAAAGGCCGGCACGCATTCCAGGCGAAAGTGAACGGCCCCCCGGACGGCGCGGACGATACGTACAATCTCATGCGCCATGGATTCGCTGCCCTCTGCGCCGGTGTCGCGCACAGGCATGAAGTCGATGATCTCACCCACGCCCTCATCGCGCAGAAAGCGGGTCAGCAGGACGTTGGTTTCCGGCATGTACATCTGCCGATTCGTCCCAGGCTGCTCCGGGGCGATCCGGAAATAACCGCCCTTGTTCTCATCGAGCAGTGCGGCAAAAACGCTGGGAGAATCGAACTGCGGGAGACAACACCAGTCGATGGTGCCGTCGGTCGCCACCAAGGCGACGGTGTGTAAATCGCCAATTACTCCGCAAGATTCAATCGGTCGCTGAGCCATAAGTACCTAATTTTAAGCCTGAACAGTGCGTAAAGAACGAATACAACGTTCATAGGAAGCAAACTTTAGAGGTGATACTTCATCTAAACTCAAAGCATCGGCACCTCCGGCATCTCAATATCAAGTAGCCGGAGGCCTCGGTTGATATCTGCATTTGGTAGTCGAATATCCGTACTGTCGTGCATGATTCAGTCCTAACTTTATATAGATGCAGCATCAACCTCCAGTGACAGAAACTACGATACCCAAGTCGTATGGGGATACATGGCGTTCGCGGCTCGCCGCGTTGCGCAATATCCCTCCTGTGATGAAGATGGTATGGGAGTGCGGGCCCAAGACCGTTGTCTGGTCGATGGTTCTGCGTGTCGCCCTGGCTTTAACGCCGGTGGCGATCCTCGAAGTGTCGCGCTGGCTCATTCAAGCGGTTGACAACACCATCACGCACCATACTGGCTTGCCTCCCTATTTCTGGTGGGTCGTGGTTCTGGAATTCGGCATCGCGTCCCTGGCCGCCATCCTGTCCCGCGCGGTCGGATTTTGCGACGCACTTCTGGGCGACCTCTACATGCAGCACATCAGCATCCGCGTTATCGAGCATGCCTCCAGGCTCGACATCACGGCCTTTGAAAATCCCGATTATTATGACCGGCTGGAACGGGCCAAGGCACAGGCGACCGACCGCATCGCCATGATCCAAATGATCGGTACCCTGACGCAGCAAATCCTGATTACCGTTTCCTTGTCCATTTATATCGCCAGCAAATCTCCCATACTTATTTTGCTGCTGATCATAGGCACAATTCCAGCATTGCTGGGAGAAAGCCACTTCGCTTTTCTTGGATACGCCAAAAATTTTATGCAAACGCCGCTGCGACGCAAAATGGATTACTTGCGCGACGTCGGGGGCAGTAAAGAAGCCGCCAAAGAACTGAAACTCTTCGGCCTGCGCGACTTTCTGGTCGACAGCTTTCGGGGAATGGCCAATACGATTTTCGAGCAGAATGTCGATCTTTCCAAGCGCCGTCTCATCGTTGGCGTTCTGCTTTCGATGCTGGCCACGGCAGGATATTACGGGGCCTATGCGCTGACCTTCTGGGACACGTTCCGGGGAAAGTTCACAATTGCAGTTCTGGCTGTCCTGATCAACGCTATTTTGCAGGTCAGCGCAAACCTGCAGCAGATTTTCGTCAATGCTTCGGGAGTCGCCGATCAGGCATTGTTTCTCACCGATCTCCTCGGATTCTTCGCGATGGAACCGACAGTCCGCTCGAAGCCCAACGCCATCAAAATCCCGCGTCCCATTCGGCAGGGCATCGAATTCCGCAATGTCTCCTTCGCCTATCCAGGCACCAGCCGACTGGTGTTGAAGAATTTCAATTTCACCCTGCATCCCGGTGAGCGGGTCGCACTGATCGGAGAAAATGGCCAGGGGAAAACCACCATCGTCAAACTGATCACGCGTCTGTACGACCCCACAGAAGGCCAAATCCTGGTCGACGGCATCGATCTTCGAGACTACGACCTGGATGACCTCTGCCACGAAATCGGCGTGATCTTCCAGGACTACATGCGCTATGAAATGAGCGCGCACGACAACATCGCGGTGGGCCGCATCGAGGAACGGGAGAATCTCGACCGCATCGCAGCAGCCGCGGAGATGAGCCTGGCCAGTGAGACGATTGCGCGGCTTCCAGCGGGCATGGAACAGCAACTAGGCCGCCGCTTCGAGGGTGGCGTCGATCTTTCTGGAGGAGAGTGGCAGCGCATGGCGTTGGCGCGGGCGTATTTGCGAGACGCGCAATTGTTGATTCTGGATGAGCCCACCTCCGCGCTCGACCCGCGCAGCGAGCTGGAAGTATTTCAGCGTTTTTCGGAACTGACACAGGGGAAAATGGCGCTGTTGATCTCGCACCGTTTTTCGACTGTGAAAATGGCCGATCGTATCGTCGTTCTTTCCCATGGCGTGTTAACGGAAGAAGGAACGCACGAGGAATTGATTCAGCGTGGTGGACTGTACGCTGAAATGTTTGAAATGCAGGCAGCGAGCTACCGATGAACTCTACCGACATCCCCGAGAAAGACCTAACTGTGCAGGGCCGTGCATTTTCAGCTCGCCAGACCTTGCTGAAGCTACCCATCGGGATTGGTAAATTTAAGGAGCGAACCCTTTTCACCGTTGCTTCCGCTTTTGCGCTCGCACGCTACACGGAAGAACAGATCCGCACACAACATCCTCAGGGTCAGGGCGCGAAGCGGGAGAATGTGCCACCCGGTATCCAACGTTTGGAAGAGAACACTCGCCTCTTACGATCCTCTGCCCTGGATGTTCAGAATGCCTTGCGCACTCTTGTCAAGCTGCCCTTTGTGCGCAGCGTTACAGGACACGAATCTGCACGGATCCTCGGCGTCGCGCAGGCCCTGCTGAGTGCATCGGAGTATCGGTGGAGCCTGTCGGGCCTCTCCACCTTTCTCAAAGGATTTCAGGCCGACAGTCCCCTTAGTCTTGAGGAATTGTGGACATTCCCTATTGCGTTGAAACTGGCGCTGTTGGAGGAAATCCTCGCACAGGCTGCAGGGGCTTTCAGTAATCTGCCCGCAAGCGACGCAGCCCTCAATGCATCCCTGCTTTGCACGCAGGAAATCTCCCTAACCGACTGGCCGAAGCAACTGGAGCCCCTCGTTCCTTTCGAAGACATCCTGCGTCAGGATCCATCCAATACATACGCCGGCATGGATTTCGAGAGCCGCGATCTGTATCGGATTTCAATTTCCAAGATAGCTGCACGATCTCCAATGAATGAGGT
>JBDTBI010000476.1:0-5139 GCA_039924215.1 Acidobacteriaceae bacterium | reverse complement strand
CGGCAAGGGACTGCCGTCATGTGCAACATTGGGTGTACCGGCGCTTGCAGCAGCCTCTGCTTGCGTAACGTACGAGCACGACTGCCCCGGATCGAGGGGAGCAGGAACTGTGACTTTGTGAGCCTGTGCCCCACTGACCGCGGAGAGAGCGAAAGCCAACGCGACGCAACAATAGGTTTTCATATGCGGGTGGTTCCTCCCGTGTTGAATTCGGCACCTTAAGATGATTGTGCTCCTGTTCATCGTTCAGGCGCTTGTTCACGAATACGAAAGGTGAAAATGAAGGATTTTGTCAACGGTATAGACAGCACAAGCGAACACCGCAACACCGACCGCACGGATCTGACTCCGTCCGTGCTGGTAGTGGGTGCGGGGCCGACCGGGCTGCTGCTTGCTTCGGAGCTTCAGCGACGCGGCGTGCGCTGCCATCTGATCGATGCCCGATCCGGGCCGCTCCACTGGGACCGCGCGACGGTGGTGCACCCCCGTTCGCTCGAGATTTTTGAGTCGTTGGGACTCGTCGCAAAGTTTCTGGACGTCGGTTGCAAGCAGCGGGTCATCAAGGTCCATTCTGGCGGCAAGGAACTTGGCACCATCGATCTCGCGACCTGCGGAAGCATGTATGGGTACAATCTCGGCGTGTCGGAGGAGGTCACGGAGTCCATTCTTACCGACTACCTTCACCAGCAGGGCGGTCAGGTCAACCATTCCTCTCGACTGGCAGGGCTCACGCCGCATGTCGGCGGCGTTCTGGCCGAGATCGAACGCGATGGGGACCGCTACCAGGTGGACGCCCAGTGGGTCGTGGGTTGCGACGGTCTGCATAGTCCAACCCGCGAGTTGAGCGGCATCGGATTTGATGGCCACGACAACCCCACGCCCTGGGCCGTTTTCGATGCCACGGTGCAAGGCTGGGGCAATACCTACGAAGGCATTTTCGTCTACCACGACACGCTTCCCATTATCCTGACTGCGCTTCCCGGCCAGCGCTGGCGTGTCTACCTAAGGCCCAGCTCGCCGGATTCGGACCTGGTCGCAGATGCCGCCTCGACCCTCCGCGTCTACGCACCCGCGGCGTCTTTCGTCGAGGTGGAGAACCCGACGCGCTTCCATTGCTATAGCAAGGTGGGAGCCAAGTATCGATCGGGAGCGGTCTTTCTGGCTGGCGATGCCGCCCACCTCTGCTCGCCCTCCGAGGGGCATGGCATGAACTGCGGCCTTCAGGACGCCTTCAATCTTGCATGGAAGTTAGCCCTTGTTTGCCACGGCGCCGCCGACCCAGATTTGCTGGACAGCTATGAAGCCGAGAGACGCCCTGTGGCGGAAATGATCGCCCAATCCGGCGACGCATTCGAACAGGGCCAGTTGATGACCGACCCAACCGAGCGCTACGATCGCGACCGGACCATCCTGGCTACAATCACGGATCCAAAGGCTCTCCACCACGAAATGGTGGCCGAGACTGAACTGAACATCGAATATTCCCAGTCCCCCATCGTCTCTGGCGAGGCCAACAGCTATCTTGCAGCCGGCCAACGCTTCCCCGATACGATCCCGATTCATACGAATCCAGCTCATACGAGTCCAGTTCAGCCGTCGGAAACGCCGCTTCCTCGTCTTCACCAGGTTGCCCACCGGGCGGGCCATACCCTCATCCTTCTGGGTGGTCCAACCTCCAACAGGCCGGTGCTTGTAGATCTTCATGCCAGATTGCAAAAGCTCGCCACCGACTCGTCCCTGTTTGAGGCAGCCGTTGCCTTCGGTATCCGAAACGACCTGCCCGTCGAAATCGGGCGTATTGAGCCGACCGCAGCGGATGTCCTCGGCATCAAGGAAACTACAGTCCTCGCCGTGCGCCCCGACGGCTACATCGGCCTCCGATGCGACCGAGACCATCTCAGCGCTCTCGAGTCCTACCGGACCCTTGTCCACGCCGGGCATGCTTGACGGGTGCGATGGCTGTTGGAGCGGTCGCCGAATTTCTCCTCGAAGGCGCAACTGCAACGGGATTTGTGGGAAGCCTCATAGGGAAACGCCGGAAGTTCAAGCCGCTTGCCGCATAGGGATATTTGAGAAACTTCTTATTCAAGCCAAAAGAAGGCTTGAATGGGGCACCCGGCTTGGAGACGTAAATTCCATGCCTAAGACACAAGATATGGCGCACTCTGCACGGTCGATGTGGAACCCGATCTACTTTTTGTGGGCCCTATTCGTTGCAGGGCCCTATTGAATTCGGCCCGGGAAGATTGAACGTTGTTGTTCCAGAATGTCCGGTCAGCCGCCGAATACAAGCCTTGCTTCCCCTATGTACATTGTCCAAATTGCCGAAATTCAGCAATGTCACTGGAGGCTGGGAAGCGTCTGTGGGAAGCGCGACGACACGAATGCCTTGAATATCCCAGTTGTCGTCTCCTTCCGTTCCGTTGTTGTGCGTTATCATCCTGATCGTAAGCGGCCGCAATGCCGGCAAAGCTACTGGAATCCTAAAGTTGAACGTCTGCGTGCTACTGGTCCAGTTCTTCCACTCCTGCTGGCCGTTTTGGTCCGCGGCATGTCCATTGTTATTGCAGGTGGAATTCGGATTCGCATTGTTCGAAGGCTTCAGGCACATAGGCGCGTTGAGGCCGATCTGGCCCGAAATCTCCGTATCGCTGCGAGCATTGTCATTGCCCGTTGCCGAGGTGATCACAACCGCACTGAATGTGTTTGCGGGCGGTGAGACGCGGGAGGCGGCACCCAATGCCGCCATCAACTGCAATTTGTTTACGTTCCAGTTGTCATTGCCGTTGAAATTGGTGTGCAGCGTGAGCCGAACAAGATCGGCGGCACGCACGCCGGGGGAAAGAACCAGATTAACGGCGTGGAATTCGTTGTTCCCCCAGCTATGCCCCCAATTGATATTGTTCGTGCGGATCATGCGTCCGTTGCGCAGTGTAATGATGGCATCGGCATTGTCATTGGGACCGTTGCCGCCGTTCAGGTTGTCACCGCCAGTCGTCACCAGCACCATCATCTGTTGAATCGGCCGCAATTGATCTTCCGGCAACACCGTTAACGGACGCGGAAGATCGTGAATGCTACCAGTAAATCGGATCAATGGGCTTCCAGCACTGGTAAGCAACGTTCGATTCATGATGAAGCGAGGTTCGCAGGTGTTGTCAACATTGGACCAATAGGTGCTGACCTTTAGGGTTCCAAAGGGTATCGAAGCTGGACCTTTGTCGCCCTTCTCGCAGATGTCGCCTAACTCCCCGCTGTTGAGATCGGGGATAAAGTCCCCTGGCCAAGAGCGGCCAATCGGCCCAGTTTCGTGCAGGTAGCCGAAGCCGGCGGGATCAGAGAGTATCTCCACCATCTCGTGCGAAGTGACGTCCGCAACCGCGCTGAGGTTTGGATTGCAGGCCGGGTGCAACGGAATGACGGAAAAATTGGGAACTCCCAGGCCCCACGCGTGGTAGGCACTGACCCCGGAGCCGGGCCTACAAATTGCCGGACTGGAATCCGGCCCAAAATTGGGGCCTGCCACGTTGAGTTCGGGACTGACAAATATATTCATCTGATCCGACGGCATGCCGTCGTGCGCTTGCTGGCAGGCGGCAAAACTGCGCAGCGTATTCCACTGAATGACTCCGTTCACTCGATCTCGGAGGGCATCTTCGACGCAGTTGGCAACGGTTGGCGCCCCACCCAGAAAGACTGGAGGGCTAATTCCATATTGCGTGAGCAAAAAGAAATACGAGCTGCGCGTCAGTGAGGTCAGAAAGCCATCGATTGCGCCGCGCGTCTCGGTTCTGTGCTGTACCGCCAAGTGGTGGTCCCAGGTCTCACCGGGAAAGCTGGGCTGATACAAATAGACGTTTGTAAATTTGCCGTGAGTAACAATTGCCCCCCCGGTCGCCGGCGCGCTGGCAAAATCGGCGTATGTTGCCGGACACATGAACCCTAACAGGAACAGGCATGCCGCAAACTTTGCAAAGGGTCTACCCGTTCGCCGTCGATTTCGTTGCCACATCTGAAACTTCAACCCGAAGGACCCCCCGCCATGTTTGAGATAGCTGCCAGAGATATCTTTTTGAAAGATTGCGTTGGCCATGTCAAATGAAAGGAACCGATACCGCTCCGACATTGCACACCTCCCGCGGGGAATATGGAGGTCGGATTATAGCTCACAATAACCTGCGGAAGCCACAACTATTATGCGTTGTAGAACCTTGCCTATTCAGTTGCGTTTCACTACTTTAAATTCCCAGCTTTTCCCACATCGCGTCGACTTTGGCTATTGTTGCGGCATCCATGCGGAGCATTTCGGGCCAGGGGCGGGTGAAGCCTTCGGCGGCCCATTTGCGCGTGGCGTCGATACCCATCTTGGAGCCGTAATTCGGCAGGCGCGAGGCGTGGTCGAGCGAGTCGATGGGGCCCATGGTGAATTGAATGTCGCGCTCCGGGTCGATGTTGTTGGTCGCCCGCAGGATGACTTCCCCCATGTTCTGCACGTCGCAGTCCTCATCCACCACGATGACGCATTTGGTGAACATGGCCTGGCCGAGCGACCAGATGGCATGCATCACTTTGCGCGCCTGACCGGGATAGCTTTTCCGGATCGACACAATCATCAGGTGGTGAAAGCAGGCTTCGACGGGCAGGTTGATATCGACAATTTCCGGGATGGTGAGCTGCATGAGCGGCAGAAAAATGCGCTCGACGGCCTTGCCCATCCAGGCATCTTCCATGGGCGGCTTGCCGACGATGGTGGTGGCGTAGATAGGGTCGCGGCGATGGGTGATGCAGGTGATGTGGAAGACGGGATAGTCGTCGGGCAGGGTGTAGAAGCCGGTGTGGTCGCCAAAGGGGCCTTCCGAGCGCAGCTCGTCAAGGCGGACGTATCCTTCGAGAACAATTTCCGAGGCGGCGGGTACCTGCAGATCGACGGTCTCGCACTGGACCAGCTCGACCGGCTTTTGGCGGAGGAAGCCGGCGATGATGTATTCCTCCACCTCTGGAGGCGCGGGGACGATGGCGGAGAAGGTGGTGGCGGGATCAGTGCCGATGGCTACGGCGACCTCCATGCGGCCCTCGCGAACCTTGGCGAGGGTGGTGGCGGGAATGGTGGACGGGTTAGTTGCGGGGGTGATGCCGCCG
>JBDTBI010000475.1:0-4289 GCA_039924215.1 Acidobacteriaceae bacterium | reverse complement strand
GAACGTCCGACCCTAATAGTAGCTTGGCCGTCCTCTCAGTTGCAAGAGTCAGGGGCAGGCACGACGCATAAATCTCCTGGTTCAGCATCGAAATGCAGTCCCGAATTGCAATAGCCCGAATTGCAATAGCCCGAATTGAAATAGCATGGGAGGGCAGAGCCGCATCGCTGCTAACCCACTCCCGACGGATCATCCTTAATATGGCTGCTGACGACGTTTCTGACACGCCCTTCTCGCACTCTCCCCTTCGACAGCTCTCTGTACGCGTCGCCGACGATGATGACGTACTGATGGGTTTGATCGAGACTGCAATGGCGCGCCGCAATCGCAATGCCGGCAAGAACACCTATCTGCATATCGAAGATGCTCGCGCACAGGCACACGATCTGCCACGACGATTTCCAGATCGCTCCAACCGGCCACTGCTCTATGGATTGCCGGTTGCCGTCAAGGATTGTTTTGACCTCGCCGGCACCATCACAACCGTCGGCTCGCGCTATTACGCCCAGGCGAACCCGCCTGCGGAACACGATTCCTGGGTAGTCCAGCGGCTGCGCAGTGCAGGTGCCGTCATCATGGGCAAAACCCATATGCAGGAGCTCGCCTACGGCATCACTGGAGAAAACCCATGGTTTGGAGATTGCCTGCAGCCCCGCGACGCGGCGCAACTCACCGGCGGTTCTTCCAGTGGCAGTGCCGCCAGCGTGCAGGAGGGCAGCGCCGTGGCCGCCATTGGCACCGATACCGGCGGCTCCATTCGGGCTCCCGCAGCGTTCTGTGGCCTCGTCGGTTTTCGTGCATCCGTCGGTGTCGGCTCCTGGCAGGGAGGGTGGCATCTTGCCCCGTCTTTCGACACAATTGGCTGGCTGTTTCAGGACCTGCGCGATGGACCGCTGCTCGCCGCCGCTCTGTTTGGCATGGAGCCGGTCGCACCCAAAATTACGCCCTTGTGCATTGGTGTCCCATCCGCCGAATTTATGACGGATTGCGAACCCGTCCTTCTGGATCGATTACACGGCTGGCAGCAGGGCTTCGCCTCGCGCGGCCATCAGGTGGAAGAATTTGCAACAGATTTCTGGCAGGATTTATTTCCCTGCTACGCCGCGCTCCAAGCGCATGAGGTGGCCGCGCTGCACCGTGGCCACTACGATGCATTCGAACCCGCCATCAACGATCGGCTGAAGTGGGGAGCTGCACTGTCCGAAGCGACGCTCGCACCATTCCGCGCCCAGCAGGCCGCGTTTCAACGCCGCATGAAGGAACTGCTGGTCCGCTTCCACTATCTGCTCGTGCCCGCCACACCGGTCAGCCAACTCGTCGCAGGCGCAGACCAATCGCAGGCGCGACCGCGCATTCTGCGCTACGCCGTACCCATCAGCTTGGTTGGTTTTCCCGTCGTCACACTACCGGGTGGCATGCAACTGGTTGGCCCGCACAACGGAGATGCCGATTTGCTGGCCTTTGCTTCCACCCTGACCCTGTAAGCAGGGAAGCAGTATCTGGGAACAGACCAGCAGTCTGGAATTGTCTTGTTGTAAGGAGTTTGCTGGAGCTGGCGAAGGGATTTGAACCCCCGACCCTCTGATTACAAATCAGATGCTCTACCAGCTGAGCTACGCCAGCCCTTCGAAACCAATTTCCGCCGCGAAAAACGCACGTTTCCGTGCCTTGACGCGCAAATCCAAAAGTATCATGCTGCCCCGCACATCGCAACCCGCTCCGGCCATATGAGTGCGGGGTAGCGGGTGTGGGCTCATCGCTTGGGTGCCCCAGGTCTCGATCCTGAGACCTGGGATTCTCCACGTTTTCTCGCAATGTGCTCTTCCACCCGGTGACGCGCCCGTTCCAGCGCCTGCTCCACCGCCACTCGCGCCGCTTCCACCGAATTTTCTTCCGCCTCTAGCGGCAAGGATCCAGACGTGACAGGAACCGGCGGCTGCCACGCAATCACAACGGTAGAAAATGGCTTGGGAATCAAAAATCCGTCCCAGGAGCGCAGCTTCCAAGCCCGATCCGGCGCGGCATAAAAGATGCCAACGCCTCCGCCCACCTGCTGCGCCAGCTTCACGCCTCCCGGCTTGGCATAGTAGACAGGCCCGCGCGGGCCGTCGCTGGTGAAGGCGGCATAGTTGCAGCGCGCTCCGTTCGTCCCGTCGAGCGCCCGCTGCATTCCCAGCAACCCGGCTGCGCCGCCGCGAGAACTGGACCCGCGCACCGGCGTGTAGCCGACGTGCTGGATCATGGCCGCGATCAGCTCGCCGTCAAAGCTGGGACTAATTAGGATGGCGATGTTGCGCTTGCGGAAATGGTAAGCAATCGAAAGCAGCGAGCGATGCCACAGGCAATAGACCCGCGTCTCAGGATGGTCATCGGCATGGGCGCCCATCTCGCCAATCTCTTCAAACCGCAGCGTCGCGCCCAGCAGCCGAAACAGGATTGCCCCCACCGGCGGCAACACCGCCAGCGCCATCCGCTGCTTCCAGTTGTGTTTGTGCGCCACACGCCCATTCTAGCGATGTAGTGAACGTCGCCAAGAAAATCCCGCTAGATGGCGATTAGTCCGGACTTACGGATCTCTCTGTCCAGATAAGATTGCGATGAGGTTTACAACGGCAGCCGTAGATTCTGAGCAAAGTGCGGCCTGCCTAAAAGCGGCTGTGCGCTTGTGTTGAAGTTCATTTGTGAGGTCAAGAGCGGCCCTTGCATGTTGACGAGCGATCTTATTCTCTCCTCCCGCCAACTCGACCGCCAAATAAGCCTCAAGCATCCTCTTTGCATCAGTTTTGCTCACAAGGACACCATCAAGAACCGGATGCCTCTTCGGCTCGAATACTGTTTGCGCCAAGGAAATAAGGGCTTCACGACAAAGGAGTCCTACCGCTTGAAATTGCTCTTCAGTTGAGGCCTCCGCTAATCTTTGACGGACTTCGCTCATCGTCCTATCAACCTTAGCCCAGCCCGTAGGCGAATCAAATATGCCCGAAGATTTCCGTGAAGTTACGCCGTTCAACTGGTCGATTAGGGGCGCGTATAAACTGGTGACAAATTGTCTTCTAGATTGATACGAGGGTAGATCTCCGCTACTCCACTTACCGTACCAAGCCCAAAGGTCCGTGAAAGGATTTGATTCCGCGAGACCCCTTTCCTCGAGCATCCTTTGTATCTTGGCTCGTCTCGCTTTGTAGTCATTGTCCACAGATTGAATTCGTTGACCACCTGTAGCAACGCTAATCATTAGAACTCGCTGCGCTTCGATTTCCGCGATCAAATCCTTGTTGCTATCTGTCGGGGCGGAAACATCTACGACAAACTCAACTTCGCAGATTTCAATAGAGTGCGCCCGGGGTGGAAAAATCTCTGAAAGAGTCTTCAAAAGTTCATTCTTATCAGCGTCGGATAGCAGCTGAAGGTGCTCGTAATCCGCAATAGGAGCGTGAATCCGTGCGGTCGTGAGCATCGAATAAAGGTGGGATCCGTATTGGTTACTTTCCTCGAGTTCAAGCCGGGCCCTGTCCAAAAGATCCGCAAGATTGCCCCTGTTGCGAAATCTGAGAATCCTTTGTACGTCGTGTAAAGAATCCGTACTAGGTTGCATGCGCACCATTGTAAGGACTTAGGAACTTAAATGTCATGGAATGGAAGTTTTCCATGACGTGGGGCAAGTCCTACCATTCGCAATCCTACAAATCGATTCACAGTCTGGCGGATCGTCTGCCCTCCGATCCGTCGAAGAAATCACCTCTTCCGCCTCCACCTCTATTCAGAAGCGGGGCACGCGCACGCGGTATATCCCTCCGCGCTGGCATTGGAGATCGCACAGACATACTGCGGCCAGAATGCCTGGAGGATGCTCGATGATTTGCCTGGCCTGATAGAGCGAATGTATAGCTGGCTGGCTTCCGTTTTCGCCTCAGGATCAGCCGCAAACTCCGCGATCAACGCTCGCACAGTTGTGGGAGTGAATTCCGCCTTTTTGTACGCCTGGCGAAAGACATATTCCGTGGACCAGGTGGTGTCGGCACCGGCATCCCCGTTGGCAGCAACAACCGTGTAGTTCATCAGCACAGCGGACACAGGGTTCACCTGCGCAACGATAAAGGCAGAGTCGTGCCCACGGGGCGTGGTGGAAGGGACAACTTTGATGGCGACGCCTCTCCCGGGCCCCGCATCCGGTTTGCTTTCTGGCTCTAGCAAATGGATCTCATCACTGTGTGTGTGGCCGAAAACTCCAAGCCGGATGATGTCGGCGTATTGCGTCATCAGGTTCGCGAGTCGATCCGTAGCCAGGT
>JBDTBI010000474.1:0-3533 GCA_039924215.1 Acidobacteriaceae bacterium | reverse complement strand
GCAATCTGCTGCCGCACGAATTCCGCGGACGAGGTACGAACCATGGGTCCAAGATTCACCGACGGGTCGGTCGGATTGTCTAACTTATATCGATGGGTTAAATCTACAAAAGCATCGATGAAAGTCTTGTAGACCTTTTCATGTACATAAATGCGCTTGATGCCGCAGCAGGATTGGCCGGAATTGAAAAATGAGCCGTCAACAAGGTTCTCCACCGTGTGTTTCATGTCGGCATCTGCACGTACATAGGCTGGATCCTTGGCACCAAGCTCAAGACCGGCACCAATGAACTTTCCGCTAATTGACTTTTGCACGGAGTGTCCACCGCTTACCGAGCCGGTGAAATTGACGAAATCAACGCGCGGATCGGCGATCAGGCCCTCAGTGTCCTCGTGGGACAGGTCGAGGCGTTGGAACACGCCCTCCGGCAGTCCAGCTACCTTGAACGCAGCCACATAACGGTCCGCCACCAGTGGAGTTTGATGTGAATGTTTCAGGAGTACGGCGCTGCCCGTGAGCAGTGCGGGGACGATGGTATTGACAGAGGTGAGATAGGGATAGTTCCACGGCGCGACCACCGCGACAACGCCGAGCGGCTCACGGCGCACATAGCGTTTCAAGCCCGCTTGTTTGTCATCGGGGATCACATCAGCCAGCGCCCGAGGCGCCAGATCGACCATATACTTCACACGCTCCTGAAACCCACGCAAAATTTCTCCAGGAGTTTGCGAGACGGGGCGGCCCATCTGCCAGGTCAGTTCCTCGCCAATGGCTTGCGCGTTGGCGACGATAGCATCAAGGAATTTCAGAATGATTTTCTGACGTTGGGGCAGCGACGCACGGCGCCATTCCTTCTGCGCTTCTTTCGCTTTATTAAGCGCCAGATCGACGTCTTTCCGCGTTTGCAAAGGGCGTTCGACATACACACTCCCATCGACAGGGGAGATGGTTTGCAGCATTTGTGTCTTATTTGTTTTCATTGTTAGGCCCACAATCCATGTCACCTGAGCAAGGCTCAGATAATCTCAAAATAGCGAGCGAGTTCCCAGTCCGTAATATATTTGCGGAATTCACGCTCTTCCCACTCGCGGGACTGGGCGTAATGTTCGACGAACTCGTGGCCGAACAGATCATTGGCAGCTTTTGAAGTTCGTAATCTTCCGGCTGCCTCTGTAAGGGTAGCTGGCAGTTGCATTCGTTTTGAAAATGTCTGTTTATAGGCGTTGCCTTTTACCGCTTTTGAGGGCTCGATCTTATGTTCGATGCCCCAGAGCCCTGACCCGATAGATGCGGCGAGCGCGATATAGGGGTTGATGTCGGCGGCAGCGACGCGATATTCGACGCGCTGCGACTTTTCTGTGCCGGCAATGACCCGCAGTGCAGTGGTGCGGTTGTCTACACCCCAGGTCGCGTTGACGGGTGCCCAGAATCCTGGAATGAGCCGGCTGTAACTGTTGACCGTGCAGGCTATCATCGCGAATAGTTCGGGCATAAGAGCCTGCTGGCCACCGACAAACCAACGCATGGTGTCGGACATATTGTGAGGCTTCGTTTCGTCGAAAAATGCCGGCTTGCCGGTCTTCTTGTCTTTGAGCGAAAGATGGATATGCCCAGATTGACCCGGCACCTTGTTGGACCATTTCGCCATGAAAGTGGCCATCCACCCACGACGCTGGGAAAAAACCTTGGTGAAGGTCTTGAACAGAGCGGCGCGATCGGCGGATTCCAGCGCATCGTCATAAAGCAGCGCAGCCTCGAGCACTCCAGGGCCGGTTTCAGTGTGCAGCGCCTCCAGCGGAATTCGCATGTCACGGCACATGTTCATAAGGCTGAGATAAAATTCCGAATGCACCGATGAGCGCAGCACCGAATAACCAAAATTTCCGGGTGTGATCGGAGTGAGGCCATTGTAGTTTTTCGCCCGGACAGTTTCGGGCGTCTCGTTGAACATGAAGAATTCAAACTCGATCGCGGCGTTCACCGCAAACCCCATATCAGCAGCACGATCTACGATCCGGCGTAGCGTCCCGCGAGGGCAAACCGATTCTCCCTTTCCGGCCATCTCGGCTAGAAAGAGCGGCACATTCTCCTCAAACGGCAAAGCACGAACGGTTTTGGGGAGAATGCGCACCTGGGCGTCGGGATACGCAGTGTGCCAGCCTGTATAAGTCGAGCTATCGTATAGCTGATCGTTGGAATCCCAACCTAAAACCACATCACAAAACCCGAAGCCATCGTCGAGCGCGTTCAAGAACTTGTCGAGCCTCATATACTTGCCACGCAGGATACCATCGATGTCGAACATGCCGACTTTCACATATTCGACATTCAGATCGCATAGGCTCTTTTTGATCTCTGCGACGGTCTCGCAAGCGCACAACCTATCTGCATCCACCATCGGCTTAGGCGCGGTGGCCTGTGCAGACCGGCTGCCTAGAGTATCTTCGACAGAACTAGCGGTTCCACGCTGTGCGCTCATCTTCTTGGAAATTCTCGATCCTACATAAGTTTCTAAGCTGCAGCCTAGATAGCTGGCATTTACGCTGCAAAAACAGTCCTCTAGTAAGCTTATCACTTACTCTGGAGCTACAAATGAGTGGCTCAATATCCCGGTCTGCGCGATCCGGATAGGATTAGCGAGCCCGGCTGCCACTCACCTACATCCTCGGGTATCCGCTTCGTGCTTTCGCACTATCGAATACCCGAGGATCGGAAGGTTTGTGAACCGGCAATGCTTGCCGGATCTTCCACCGGCTGGCTAAAATTCAACGCGGGCCGAAAGCTGCCCTGTACGCGCGCCACTAAAGTCAGAGGTGCGTGCACTGTTGATTTGACCAAACTGGGAACTTCCCATGTTCGTGTTTGGATCGGCAAGGTTCACGTGGTTCAGTACGTTGGTGAAGCTGCCAGATAGTTGGAGATGGGCACGACTGCCGATTGGGAATGTCTTATGCAGACCGGCAGAAAGGTTCACCGTTCCGGGGCCGATGATCGAGCCTACGACCGCCGTACCGAAGCGTCCGATCGGAGCCAGCGTTGTACCGGGATTGGACCCAATTAAGCAGGGGTGGCCCGTGGTATAACCGGGAGTTCCTGGGCAAGTTATAGCCGCAGGATTCAGCCAGTGTTTCCGCGTCCGGTTTTGCGGCACGAAACTCACTCCGGCAACGCGATCCGGGTGCTGGTTGCGCCCGAAGAGTGTACCCGACCCCGTGCCGGAAGGATCATTACCAGAAGAATAGGGTGTCAGATAGGGTCCGGTCTGCCACAGGAAGATACCGCTTAGCTGCCAGCCGCCCAGAATCTCATCGACCACACGATTTGAGCCACTACCAAAACGCCGATCGTGGCCGTACGGGAGATCATAGAGCCCAGTGGTAATCCAGCGATTTCGCCGTGTTCCGTACACATGGCCGTAATCGAGATGCCGATCATGTATCCAGGTTGCGCGTCCGCCGCCCGTCTCACTGACGAAGCTCGTGGCATTTGGCCCCTGGTTATCGGCAAAACTACTCGATAAGTTATAGGTGCTG
>JBDTBI010000473.1:0-2751 GCA_039924215.1 Acidobacteriaceae bacterium | reverse complement strand
AAGAATCCGCTCGACTGCTGTAGATACCTCCGCACGCCGCTCGCAACCGCTGCCCGAAATAAATTCCCTCCGCCTTCAATCCGTAGCTTCCTGTCGCCTGCCGCATACTTCGGCATATCACTTTGTTCTCGAGGCAGCGACGTCAGCTCATCGATAACTGCTTCCGCCTTGGATCGCCGCAGCACAGCCTCCACCGCCGGGGCATCGAATGCGTCTACGATCGCCGCCTCGACTCCTCGGCTCTCCAAATCCTTCGCCCGCGCCTCGCTCGTTGTCATCCCCACTACAGAATGACCTTGCTTTAGTAACTCCGCGATCAATGGTTCGCCAATCGCTCCGCTCGCCCCTGCCACAAATACGCGCATCGCCCGCTCCTCTCAGCTCAACGGCCTCATATCCAAACCGTTCCAACATGATATGAGTATAAGAAATTGACTGAGGTCGCCTGCAGCACGAAATCACCCGTCGGATGGATTCCCAACGCGCGGGCAGAAGAGAGCCCTCAAACCTGGAGGACAGATTGCCCGAACCCTCCGGGCGCTTTGAAATACTCTCTGACGCTGCATCGATTCCGCCCCCATGGGATCCAATGAGAAGATGATATTTCTAGCAGAAAGTCGAAGGGTTGGAAGTATGTCAAACTACACAAAAAATCCGGAAGCGATCTCTCAACTCACTCCCGAGCAATTTCGGGTGACTCAGCAGAGTGCAACAGAACGCCCGTTTCAGAACCCCTACTGGGAGCACCACGATCCGGGCCTGTACGTCGATATCGTTTCAGGCGAACCGCTCTTCACGTCTCTCGACAAGTTCGATAGTGACTGCGGTTGGCCAAGCTTCACAAAGCCGGTCGAATCGGACAACGTGGAGGAGCGTCTGGACAGGAGTTTCGGCGTGGAGCGGAAGGAAGTGCGGTCCAGCCACGGCGATAGCCATCTGGGGCACGTATTTGACGATGGGCCCAGGGAAAGCGGCGGCCTGCGGTACTGCATCAATTCCGCATCCCTGCGCTTCATTCCCGTCGAGGAACTTGCGAGCGAAGGGTACGGAGACTATGTGAAACTGTTCGAGAAGGAGAGTTAGCGATATGAGCTCATCACAGGAAACCGCAATCCTCGCTGGGGGCTGTTTCTGGGGCATGCAGGATCTGCTGCGCCGCTATCCCGGTGTCATCTCGACGCGGGTTGGTTACTCCGGCGGAGATGTCCCGAATGCGACCTACCGCAATCATGGGACGCATGCCGAAGCGATCGAGGTCGTCTTCGACCCTCAAAAGCTGAGTTATCGGAAGTTGCTGGAGTTCTTCTTCCAGATTCATGATCCGACGACAGCAAATCGGCAAGGAAACGATCGCGGAACCAGCTACCGCTCGGCGATTTTTACCTCGACCCAGCAACAGAAGCAGATTGCCGAGGATACCCTTGCCGACGTCGATGCCTCGGGGATATGGCCGGGGAAGGTCGTCACGGAAGTGAAACCGGCCGGGCCGTTTTGGGAGGCGGAACGTGAGCATCAGGACTACCTGGAACGCTACCCGAATGGCTACACCTGCCACTTCATCCGGCCCAACTGGACGCTGCCGCATCGGGTAGCCTGAGGAAGTTCTCGATCCCGAGTTGAGACAATTACCAGCCCACCTGGTGCATCCGCTTCAGGATGATCGCGCTGTAGCGATCCATGCGCTCCGGCCGCCACCTTCGTGGGGCTGGCAGAATCGCGGCGAGCCGAGCCGCCTGTTCCCGGCTGATATTCCGAGCCGTCGTTCCGTAGTAGGTTCGGCACGCCGCGTCGGCGCCGTACATGCCGGGCCCCCATTCCACCACGTTCAGGTACAGTTCCAGGATGCGCCGCTTGCCGAGCACAAGTTCTGCCACCGGCACCAGCGTGAACTCCGCGCCCTTGCGCAGGATCGACCGGCTTGTTCCGAAGAACAGGTTTTTCACCAGTTGCTGCGTAATTGTCGAAGCCCCGCGAATCCGTTCCCCGTCCAAATCTCCTTTGGCAGCAATCTGAACCTGGTGCCAATCGAATCCATGATGCTGATAGAAGCGCGCGTCCTCCGCGGAGATGACAGCGTGCTGCAGATTGGGAGAGATTTGGCTGAGCGGAATAAATTTGTATCGTTTGCGATACGGTTTGTGGTGGATCCAGGCCTGCATACGGCGTTCGATGTGTACTGCGGTTGTCGGCGGATCGATCCACTTCGCCGCCACAAGCAGCAGCACGCCCAGCGACCACAGCACCACCACAACGAGGGCGAGCCATCGACCAAAGGATCGAAGGAAACTCTTCTGAATCTCAATTTTCCGGGGAACGGATGACGTTTGGGCCACAATTCAGAATACTTGCCTGGGCTGCGATTTTCATTGGAAACACTAAAACGTGCTATGGGTCGGCGTGTTTCAGAACTCCCGCTTCGGGGCTGCCTGGTCTGGTCCCACGTGCCCAGCGGCAATCTCGGCGACGAAATAGTTCTCTCCCTGGACGGGCGCACCCGCAACGCGACGCATCATTGCCAGTTGCCCGACGTGGGTCAATGCGTCCGCGACTGGCCCCTGAAAGAGCCTCTCGACTGAGGAATGCAGTGGCTGATCGGAAGCGAGATAGGCATCGAAAGCTGCCAGCGTCGCATAAAAACGGTGTACATCTTCATTCCACAATTGCGGTTTGGAATCGTGCCACTCGTGCTTGCCGTTCGCCATCGACAAGCCCCAATCTAGCAGATCTCCGACATGGGTAAGAATGGCCCCT
>JBDTBI010000472.1:0-2664 GCA_039924215.1 Acidobacteriaceae bacterium | reverse complement strand
AACCCTTCATAGCCTGTGGGTCGTCTTTGATCTTTCCGTCTGTCGGATCGAGATGCAACTCCCGCTGCACTTCCCAGGCGATGTTCGACAATTGCAGTATGGTGACGGAGACGTTTCCGACGGCAATGGGAGCATGGAGCTTCTCGCCAGTACGTATTCCAGCGATGAAGTTCGCAAAGTGACGATCCGTCATGGAGCCGCCGCCAACAAGGTCGGAGGATGAGTTGGTTCCGCCGCCGGTCTTGTATTCACTCAGCTTCTTTCCATTGAGATCGTAGACCTCATAGCCCAGGCGATCTACAAGCACCGACCCTGTTGTGCCCATGATGGTGGCACCGCGGTCGCGATGGTAGAGCTCCATTCCGTTACAGCTTTTACCCTCCCATGAGATCAACTTGTCATCATATTCAAAGCTGGTTACGAGAGTGTCATAAAATTGCCAGTCATCCTTAAATTGGTATCTTCCCCCGGAAGAGGTAACCCGGTTCGGATAGTCGACGTCAAGGGCCCAACGGCAGACATCTACCTCGTGTGTACCGTTATTGAGGGCTTCGCCGGTTCCCCAATGCCTGAACCAGTGCCAGTTATATGGTTGAACGTTGTTCTTATAGGGTCTGCGCGGTGCGGGACCCTGCCATAGGTCCCAATCGAGTTGGGGCGGCACAGGTGCTTCCTTTCCTATGCCAATCGATTTTCTAGTGTTGCAATACCACGCTTTCGCATAGTAGGGCCTGCCAATAAGACCATCGTGAATCTGCCCAACGATCTTGATCGTGTGCAGTGAAGAACGCTGCTGGGTGCCCATCTGTACAAGTTTCCGATACTTTCTTTGCGCCTGAACGAGCAGCGCCCCTTCAGCAGGGTTGTGGCTGCAAGGTTTTTCTACATAGACATGCTTGGC
Organism: Acidobacteriaceae bacterium; assembly: GCA_039924215.1. Lineage (GTDB taxonomy): Bacteria > Acidobacteriota > Terriglobia > Terriglobales > Acidobacteriaceae > JAKAAZ01. Next base: position 1,763 of record JBDTBI010000472.1, on the reverse strand, counting down.
TGCTTTCAAACCATCGATGGCCATCGGTGTATGCCAGTGATCGGGAGTGGCAATCGTAATGGCGTCGACGTCTTTGCTCGCGAGAACTTCGCGGAAATCTTGGGCAGTCGCAGGAGCATACCCCAGATCTTGCTGCGCCTTGTCGACAAACTTCTTCATAGTATTCTTGTCAACATCACAGACATGTGTAACCCGAGCGGCTTTTTGGTTTGCCTTAAGCGCCTCGAGGTGAGCGTAGCCGCGGCTGTGCAGGCCCACGATGGCAAAATTCAAACGATCATTGGAGCCGAGGATCTGGCCATAGCTCTTTGCGGTCGATCCTACTGCCAGGCCCGCTCCGCCGACGGCAAGCGTGTCAAGAAACTCACGTCGAGTAACCATATATCTCCTTTAACGATGAGGTTGTGGTGCCCTCCAGCGTGCGAGAGAGCCTGATGAACATGCGTTACCACTGTACCAGCATCAATACCTTTCCGACTACTTAACAGTATGCGTTTGCCTTCTTTACTCTCTGCTATAGTGTCGTCGTGTCAGTGCTATGTGTTCCAGCGTATACTTCTGAAAATAATTTCCGTTAAGGTAGAGATCATGCGAAAAATCGCTCTTCTTTTCACGCTCCTGATACTTTTTCCGTTGATGTTGCATGCGCAGCTTGCCGCGACTCCGCCGATGGGGTGGAATAGCTGGGACTCCTATGGGATGACAATCAAAGAGGCCGAGTTCAAACAGAACGTACGTTGGTTCGACGGGCATCTGAAGCCCGTTGGCTGGCAATATGTAGTGATCGACGAAGGTTGGTATCTGGCGAACCCGGGGCAGGCAGACCAAGGGTTTACCATGGATGCGAACGGCCGGTACGTTCCTGCAATTGACCGTTTTCCTTCTGCCGGCGAAGATCACGGATTCAAGTCTCTGGCAGCGTACGTCCATTCGTTGGGACTCAAATTTGGCATTCACATTATCCGCGGTATTCCGAGGCAGGCGGTCGAGCGCAACCTGCCTATCGCTGGATCGAGCTACCATGCCGCCGATGCTGCGGACACTTCCGACACCTGCAGATGGAATCATGACAATTACGGGGTGAAGGACAATGCTGCCGGCCAGGCCTATTACGACTCCATTGCGAAGCTGTATGCGGGGTGGGGAGTCGACTTCGTCAAAGTGGATTGCATCTCAAACCCGTACAAAATGGCCTCCATCCACATGGTGAGCGCTGCCCTCAGAAAGACAGGACGACCGATTATATTGAGTCTCTCGCCTGGCCCCACGCCCCTCGCAGATGCGGCGGATGTGATGAAACAAGCGCAAATGTGGCGCATCTCTGATGACTTTTGGGACATTTGGAATCGCAAAGATCCATCAAAATCCTTTCCACAAAGCGCATTGGACCAGTTTGGTTTGCTAGCGCAATGGGAACAATATGCGGGACCGGGGCACTGGCCGGACGGAGACATGCTGCCAATTGGTTGGCTCGGGCCACATCCTGGACGGCAACAGGCGCGTATGTCCAATCTGACGCCTGACGAAACCAGGACTGTTTTCACGCTCTGGGCGATTGCGCGTTCTCCGCTAGTTCTGGGCACAAACCTCACTCGGATGGATCGTTCGACAGAAGCGGTCATTACCAACCGCGAAGTGATTGCTGTTGACCAAAACTCCACCGACAATAAAGCATTGATCCATACACCGCAAAGCTGGGTGTGGACCGCACGAGCCACGAAAGCGAAGGGAAAATATGTTGCGCTGTTCAACGTGAGCGATAG
>JBDTBI010000471.1:0-2879 GCA_039924215.1 Acidobacteriaceae bacterium | reverse complement strand
CTGGTACTTCGTCAGAGTCCCTTCCCTCGCTCCCGAGGTATCGCACCAATCGAACTCGGTGGAGGTGCAAAAGTATCTGCTCAAAGAGGGTGCGAAGGTCAAGGCTGGGACGCCTATAGTGGTGCTTGAGAATTACTGGGCGACGATGCAGCTTCGAGCACAAGGTAGCGGCATCATCAAAAAGCTACTATTCGACCCAGGTACGACAGTCAAAATTGGCGATCCAGTCGCCATCATTCAAGCAGATGGAGACGCGATTCCGTATGGCAAAACCTACTCGTCCTTGGAAATCGTAAAACGCAACCACACCAAACCCAAAAGCTAGTTCCCCCGCAGCGCAACCTCCAGTAGTGTTTCATTTTGACGCTTTGCCCGTACAATCAAAACTTGCATGCCACTCCATCTTTACAACACGCTGAGCGGAAACATTGAAGAATTGAAACCGCAGCCGGGCAGACCGCTGGACATTTACGCCTGTGGCCCCACCGTGTACGACTACGGCCACATCGGTAACTTCCGCACCTTTCTCCATGTAGACATCCTGCGGCGCTTTCTGGAACTGCAGGGGATGCCGCTGCGCCACGTGATGAACATCACCGACGTTGATGACAAAATCATAGCCCGGGCCGCGGTGGCGGGGCAGTCCATCGGCGATTACACGGCCAAGTATGAAGCCGCGTTTCTCGAAGATCTGGACGCGCTGGGCATCGAGCATCCGGAGTTTCTGGCGCGCGCCACGGAACACATTCCGCAGATGGTGGCTTTGATCGACAAGCTGATCGAGCGCGGCAGCGCATATCGCGGCGAGAACGGCTCCTATTACTTTCGTATCTCCAGCTTTCCGGGCTACGGCAAGCTGTCAAAAAAAGATCTGGCCGGAATGGAAGACGGCGCGCGCGTCGACGTGGATGAATACGACAAGGACAGCGCCCGCGACTTTGCGCTGTGGAAGGCCGCGGAGCCGGGCGAGTTCCACTGGGACACCAAGCTGGGCCCAGGACGGCCGGGGTGGCATATCGAATGCTCCGCCATGGCGATGGAATATCTGGGCGAGGACTTCGACCTGCATACGGGCGGCGAAGACCTGATGTTTCCTCATCATGAAAATGAGATTGCACAGTCCGAGTCGGCCAGCGGAAAGACCTTTGCCCGGCACTGGATGCATATTCGCTTTCTGCTGGTCGAAGGGAAAAAGATGTCGAAGTCGCTCGGCAACTTTTATACCCTGCGTGATCTGTTGCTGCGCGGCTACCGAGCCTCCGCAATCCGCTTTTTGCTGACTTCAGTTCCCTATCGCAATCAACTGAATTTCACCTTTGAGGGTCTGACGGAGTCGACCCATGCGGTGGAGCGTTTGCGCAGCTTTGTGCTTCGGCTGCACCGGGGCGGCTTTGCTGACGGGAAGAACGTTTCGCTACTGGAAGCAACGGAACACTCGTGCACGATGTTTACCGCGGCGATGGAAGACGACTTGAATACGGCCGAGGCGCGGGCGGCGATTTTTGAACTGGTGCGGCTGGCCAATTCCAGTGCGGATCGGGGAGAACTGCAGCAAGACAATGTGGCCCCGATCCTGGATGTGCTGGCCCACTTCGATGCTGTATTCGCAGTGCTGGAAGATCACGACGATGCCATTACCCGTCAGGCGCTGGATTGGGCGGCACAGGAGAATCGGTTGAACGAAGCAGCTCCAGAACTGATTGCCGGCTATGCCCTGACGGAAGAAGCCATTGAGGCGCTGATTCAGGAACGGAACCAGGCTCGTGCGGCACGCAATTTTGCTCGAGCCGACGCGATCCGGAAGGAATTGACCGACAAGGGAATCCTGCTGGAAGACAGCGCGGACGGTGTGCGCTGGCGCAGGAAATAAATTTGCCCGATGATTTAGCGAACCGATTCCGCCTGGATTTCTGACCGGACCAAAGCCGATTCCATTCCTGGCGCTCCTGATTTTGGCTGGAGCTTTGAGGAATTTACCAAAAACACAGCCAGCAGGATGACGACCATTCCGATCCACTCATCCCCATGTAACCGTTCGCCCAGGATCAGCGCGCCCAGCAGCACAGCAACGATGGGATTGACATAGGTATAGGTCGCGATTTTGGAAACCGCTACATGACTCAGGAGCCAGGTGTAGCAAGAGAATCCGATCAGCGATCCAAATATCACCAGAAAAGCAACCACGGAGATGCTATTCCGGTTCCACACCGCATGACCCCATTGCCGCAGACTGGTGGCAACGAAAAGATCGCAGAAACTGGCGGCCAGCATTTCCCACCCGGTGCAAACAAACAGATTGAGCGTCAGCTTGCTCTTCCGAGACAGAATCGATCCAATGGCAAAGGTCAGGGTCCCCGTAAGTAGAACGGCTATGGCGACAAATTCTTGCCACTCGCCTCGCAAGCCGGTTTGAACACTAGGCCATGCCAGAATTGCCAGGCCAAGAAATCCCAGAACTAAACCAATTTGCCCGCGTACGCGCAATCTTTCTCCCTGGGGCAGCATCCATTCGATCAAAGCAACATAGACGGGGAAAATGGCAACCAGCAAGGCGCACAGCCCGCTGGGTAGGTAGAACTGCGCCCAAACGAGCCCGACGTTTCCGGTAAACAGCAGCAGAACACCGAGCAGGAACAGGCGGCGCATTTCTCGCGCGGTGCCCAAAAGTCGCTGACCCCGCAGGGCCATAAAACCAAGCATCAGGGATCCGGCAATCAGGAGCCGGACTCCGGCCAACACGGGAGCGGGTACAAGGACGACGCCGATGCGAGCCGCGGTATAGGTGGCCCCCCATAGGATGTAGATGGCGGCAAAAGCAAGCAGAACGGAAGAGCGGGAGGAGTGAGAATCGCTGTCAGAGTCCACAGTGTGTGCTTTTA
>JBDTBI010000470.1:0-4145 GCA_039924215.1 Acidobacteriaceae bacterium | reverse complement strand
GCGAGCTTGCCCGTCCTTGCCGCAAAGGATTTGAGCGGAGTCCTGCAAGCCGGGCAGTTCCATCCTCTGACTGGTACGCGTCATCCCATAGAAAAATGCGTCACAGCCACCTCAGCACCGTGAAACTCGCTCAATCCATCTGCAACGGTTTCGGGAACCTCGATGGCAGTCTGGCCAAAAAACCCGAGCCTTTCGATCCGTGACACATTTTTCTTCGAGATGGCGCGTACAGGCAGGAGATTTCATCTCATATGCAAGCACTCATTTCCGACCTCATCACGATTTCTCTTGCTTACCTGCGCGACTCTCGTCTGCGACGCAACTGCACACGTCGTTTAGCATCGATTCTGTCTTTTGCGGGACTCTGCTGCTTCTGCAGCGCAGCCCCATTGCTACAGGCGCAAAACCTGTAAACAGACCCCACTGGGGCGTTCACCGTCATGGTCCCGGCCAATTGGCAAGCCCAGCGGGCCCCGGGAAACCCGCTGATCTCCTTTACAAACGAGAAGTATTTCGCCTCGATGAGCGTGGGCGTGATCCACGGCGATTCGAGCCAGGTGAGAGACGCTGGCGTGACTCCTTCGACAAGTTGCTGATACCAAAGCCGGGCGCGAGCGATGGCTTTGAGGATGGCGAGGCGGCTGGCCTCTGTTGTGAGCTGGCTGTTGCCGACGATCAGTCGGATGGCGTTGCCCTGCGAGACGTGGCGGAAGGAGCACTTGATCGGGGTGATCTGCGGGAGATGTGCAGTCGCGTGAATCTCGGACTCTGAGTTCGCGCTGATGTTACCGGCGAGTTGCAGCATGAGTTGGGGAATGCGAAGCAGGATCTCGACGCATTTTGGATGGATGATAATGCGATCGAGAATTGCCTTCAGGAAGTGCTTTTTCTCGACGGTGGAGCGGGATGCCCAAGTTGCGGCGGCGATGGCATGGTGTCCGGCCTGATCTTCAAAGCCGATCTGGAGGCCGCATCCGCGCCGCGTGGCTCTATCGAAACCGTGAAGCCAGCAAGCTACATCTCGCTCGCTAGCGATCCGCAACCGCAAACAATATCCGTGAGGAGCAATCTACAGAAAACTTCGGGCTTGACTACAGCAGCTTCAAGGCTGCGTTGAGTGCGCCCAGCCTTCCGAAACAGATTTCCGAGTAGGCATCAAGCTGGCAATAATTTATGGGGACCGCTTTGGACCTGTTTCTGTGTCGGCTGCTCCATACCGCTCGACGATAGCGTGAGCTGCAGGCGCGCTATGGCCAACGGCCTGCGTTTCCAGCAATACTTCAAAACGACCGATAGTTCCGTCTTGCAGCTGAGCCTTCTTGAGAATCGGGGCCATCGCCTTCTGATTTAGCACAAAATTCGCTCCTGCTTGTGTGCTCGCCATGCTAAGACCCTGAATCAGCAGCGCGTGGCCATTGCCATCGGAACTCGGCAGAAACGACAGAATTGTATAGGTCAGGTGCGGATCAGCATTCGCAACATTGAGGTATGCCGCTTGCTCACCTGGGCGAGGGTGCTTATTCGCAATCGATCGATCATCCAGGCGAGCAGAAAATTCTATGCGGAATGCAGAGATTGGCTCGAAGAGCTCTACCCACGGGTTCGCATGAGGCCCTCCCAAGAGAATGACGTTGGACTGAAGCAGATCGTTCATGCGGATGTCCCGCGCATTGCTCACTACCGCACGTGCGGCAGAGATCTCCGGAACGCGTAATATCTCTGCCACAGCATTTAGATCGGCCACGCTCGTGTAATTGGAAAATCGATCTGCATCAAAATGCTGGTCGTCGTGTAGTTTGAGTGTGTCGACTTGCGGGAACCACTTGTCCATATCGTCATTCACGTATTCGGATAGATGAACTTCCCTTCCCGTCATGTCCTCCAGTAGCTGAATGCCGCCGTCCGCAGTCACTATGTCGGTCGTTCGCCCAGAATTGAAGATTTCGTGCCAAAATTGCCGATATAAATCTCTTGGTTCAACCTGGTGAGATCGGTAGATCCAGCCGGCAGCCAAACACAGAGCAATAACCGTAGCCACAAGGCCCGTCTGGGCGGTAAACGAGAACCGTCGAGCGGGAGTATGAGTGGTCTGGCCGGATCCCGGTTCGACCGCAGGTTCAGCAGGAGTCGAACTCGCCGTTGTCTCGGGGGCGGGATTCGCCTCAAACACGGGTACGTACTGGCCGCGCGGGATCACAATGCGGAGAGTCTCCTCACGGCCCTCCCCAGCGAAATGTTCTTCTAACCGCTTGCGCAACATCCTCGCATAGTTGCGAACAATATTGTCCTCGCCCTGGTGGTACGCGGAGGGGCGGCCAAGCGCCTGAACGCCGATCTGATGCTCGGTAATCTCATTTTGTAGGTCCAGAAGCTTGCGATCACAGATGTAGAGAAGAAAGTTGGTCAGGAATGCCGACCGCAGAAAGGGCGGCGTGGCAACAATTCTTTGGACCAACTTCCATTCTTGTCCCTGGTGATTCGATTCTGAGAGGCGTGGACTCTCATTCGTCCCTTTCGGACCAGGTGCCTTCATCGTGTTCACCCATTCTGATTTAGCTTACTCATTTCGGAAGTCCTCGTTGTCGGAATGGCATAAGTCCCGAGGCAACCTAGATCCGGCGTATGTATCGAACAGCAGGCGACGCATTCTGCTTATTGGCAGTGCATTTGTGCAACGTATTGGCCGACTACTGTCGGAAGCAAGATCGGAAGTCAGATTCCAAGCCACAGAAGAAGTCAAGACTCCAAATGTATGGTTTGATCCACGGGATACCGGGTAATATGGAGTGCATAATGCGCCATTCTATCACCGGACGTTCGTGGTGACTATTGTATGTCGTTGCCATGTCCACAATTACCAAAGTTGACATAGTACGTGTCGAGGTCGCTTTCCAGACCTCCTACCGCCGAAATATCTTGCCTTTACACCGTGTAAAATGCAGCAGGCCCGGCTCGACGCAATGCAATCTATCCAATTTTAATACAGCAGTTTATCTCCTTACAAGCGGCAAGAATATTTTTGCACCGTGATACCACCTTGCTACTAATATCATTCGTCAACAAACTTTTTCTATGCCAACGAACACAGGAGTCACAGTAACGAATCTCCGCTGGAGCAACCCAACGCCCCCCTCGGGATGAGGAGTGAAGGACGAATGGAGCGCAACGATATTCCGACTTGTGCCGTTGGGGCAATCGTTGCAGATGCAAGAACCTAATTGCTTGACTACGAACCATTAGGGACGAGGGCAGGAGTTTGGAGTTCTACTGCGCGTCGGGATCGTGCGGGCCCAGACAAGCCTCGGAGAATCTCACTAATGCCGCAAAAATCTTTCGGTGGATCTGCGACTGGGTAGCCCCATCACGTGTATTTAACCGAATGAGCCGGCGCATAGACGTCGATCATGCCGGGCAGAAGAACTCTTATTAGGAGGCCTCATCCGTGAATGACTTTATATCCGAGCTACCGAGCAGGACGCTTTCAACCGCGGCGTTACGAACGGCTCTGTTGATCCTGCTGGGCTGTCTTTTACTAACTTTTCCTGCGCTTTATGCGCAAGAGACAGCCAACATTGCCGGTACCGTTACGGACCAGTCCGGTGCCGTGGTACGAGACGCACAAGTCAAATTGGTGAATCAGGCAACACAGTTTACCCGCGTCGTCGAGACGAATGCGAGCGGTCAATACGTGGCCTCGGCTGTTCCGACCGGAAGCTACGCGATTACGGTGATGAAGCCGGGATTTAAGCAACTGCAGCGCACCGGGGTTCAGCTTACCGTGGCCAGCACGCTTACTGTAGATCTGCAGTTGAACGTAGGAGCGGTAACCAGTACAGTGTCTGTTTCAGGCACAGCGCCGCTCCTGCAGACGCAATCGGCGGCAGTATCGGGCCTAGTGGATAGCAGACAGATGTTGGCTCTTCCGCTCGTGAGTCGCGACTTCACCGACCTCGTTCTACTTACACCAGGCGCGCACATTGGGACGGCCGCAAACCTGGCGCAAGGCGGCAGTCCTTATGCGATGCGCGGTGGCAATAACTACAGCGTGAACGGTTCGATCGCAGCAGGCAACGGCTACATGGTGAACGGCATTTTCGATCGGATGCTTTGGCTAAACACGCTCGTCATCGTGCCCATCGTGGATT
>JBDTBI010000469.1:0-2686 GCA_039924215.1 Acidobacteriaceae bacterium | reverse complement strand
GCAAGAGAAATCACCGGCCAGGTGATTAGCGTCGATTTAGGCGTCAGCATCCCAAAAATCGGATAAAAAATGGCGATGAAACTCGGCGTCGGGCGATACCGGCATATATTAAACGAGAAGTATTATGCCTTTGCCGTTCAAGCAGGATGCCCACATTGTTTCATGCGCGCCGCCGTGATGGCGATTGAACAGCCTGCAGTGTTTGCCGCTGCTGGATTGGCGCCCCGATGAATATTCCCGGAGGCATAGCGGCAGCTATCGTTGCCGGATGCATGAATGGTCTCTTCCCTCTGCCAATGAAAGCGATCAAATCCTGGGCTTGGGAGAATATCTGGCTTCCCTTTAGCGTTCTCTCGTTTGTGATCTTCCCTTGGGTCATCGTCTGGCTCACAGTGCCTCATCCGTCTGTGGCTCTTCTGCATGCGGACAACATCGATCTCGTCGCGGCATTCTGCTGTGGCATTCTGGCCTACACGGGTTCTCTCCTGTTCGGAATCTCCCTGGTCTACATTGGTGTAGCGCTAAGCTTTGCTCTCCTGATTGGCACAATGACTGTCGTCGGCGTGCTGGCGCCGCCACTACTGCTAGGCCGTTCGCTCCTCAAATCACCAGGCGGCACTCTGATCCTGGGTGGAGTTGCGCTCGCGGTTGTGTCAGTCGCGCTTGGGTTCATTGCCAGCAGAGGCAAGGTGCAGGATCGTAACGGCGCGACACAGCCATCGGCTTCGAACGCCCGTGGCTCGCTCTTGGCCATCTTTGGCGGCGCACTTTCCGGCCTCCTGCCGGCAGGCATGGCCATGCCATGGGCTCACCGGCTAGTTGACTCTGCTGTTCGCTTCGGGAGTGCGTCGCCATCGCAAGCCGTCAATGTAGCGCTGGCGGTCATGTTAGCTGGAGGCGCTCTACCAAACTGCGGCTATTCTATATACCTTCTTTGCCGGAATAGGACCTATCGTGGATACCGGCGGCCTATTCGTTTCCGATATTGGCTCCTGGTCCTCAGCATGGGAGCTCTCTATTCGGCGAGCGTTGGCCTCTGGGGTGTTGCGATTTCACCGCCGCTGCTCGGCGTGCTCGGCCCCTCGGTCGGCTGGGCCCTTTTCGTGGGGATGATCGTCTTGTCTTCCACCGCGACAGGATTGCTTGCTGGCGAATGGAAGTTTGCGAAAAGTTCCTCGATCGCAAAACTGGGTGGGAGCGTGCTCGCGCTGATCTGCGCCATGGTCCTGATCTGCCTAGGCACCTATTTCGGCTTGGGATAACTTTTGTAAACAGTGTTGAAAATCAGCGACTTTAAAGGAGATGCGAGTATGGCACGGCTGCAAGGGAAAACGGCGCTGATCACTGGCGCTGCGCAAGGGATTGGAAGGGTAAGCGCCGAAGTATTCATCCGGGAGGGTGCCCGGGTAATCGCGGTTGATTTGAATGGATCGCAACTGGCCACTCTGGGAGGATGTATAACCCGTCAGATGGATGCCAGAGATGCCCCCGCCATTGCCTCATTGGCTCAGGAATTTCCGGATGTAGACGTTCTTTTCAATTGCGCAGGATATGTACACTCCGGCACTGTACTCGAGTGCAACGAAGATGACTGGAACCGGTCATTTGATCTGAATGCCCGGACGATGTTTCTGACAATCCGTGCCTTCCTGCCAAGAATGTTGGAGCGGAGCCACGGTTCGATCATCAATATGGCGTCGGTCGCGTCCAGCATTAAAGGCGTTCCCAATCGCTTCGCTTATACAGCATCAAAAGCAGCGGTAATTGGGCTGACCAAGTCAGTGGCCACGGACTTCATTCTGCGCGGCGTACGGTGCAATGCGATTTGCCCTGGAACGGTAGAGTCTCCCTCACTTCAGGCGCGGATCGTTGAACAAGCTGCTCAAAGCGGGAAAACTATAAATGAAGTGCAGTCATTGTATGCTGCGCGACAGCCGATTGGGCGCTTGGGCCGTCCTGAGGAGATTGCTGCGCTGGCCGTCTATCTAGCGTCAGATGAGTCAGAGTACACGACTGGTGCGATACATGTGATTGACGGTGGATTGTCGATGTGAATCGCCCATGGTATTCGACATTGCGACCCTGATTGGCAATATCAGGTAGTTCATGATTTTGAGCCAAGGGGACATCGTTTCTACCGGCGCGATCTTTAACGGCCCGCCACCCGCGAGGGGCATGGGAAGATTTCACTACTTTACCTTCGGGCAGCCGTACGATACGACTAGGAATCTCGGGACACGCAGGACATCTCATCGACTGTTCGCGGGGGATCCCGTTTTGTTGGACTGAGGTCACGGAAATGCCGCCAGACCTTCAGATCTTGCCGCCGGAGGGCACCGAATGATATCCAGTTTCGTAAATCTGTCCTCCGACCGGAATCTTGTGCGGGACGTGATGGTTCGGCTGAATCTGATCCAGCCCGATGAATCAGTCCGGGTGACGGAGATCACTGGCGGCGTCTCGTCAATACTCCTTAAGATCGAGGGACAATCCGAAACCTATTGCCTCAAGCAGGCTCTTCCTTCACTAAAGGTCGCAAGGTTGTGGAGCGCTCCGGTTGATCGGGTATATACCGAAATCGCGTGGCTTCAGCTCGCCGCGCGCATTGACCCGAGCTGTGTTCCAAAGGTTCTCGGCGTGGATAGGCCAACGAATAGCTTTGTGATGTCTTTCCTGCCTCCAGAAA
>JBDTBI010000468.1:0-3765 GCA_039924215.1 Acidobacteriaceae bacterium | reverse complement strand
TCAAATCTTCCTGCAGGGAGCCTTCCGGGCCCAGCCGACGCAACATCGCCCGCAAGCTGTCTTCAATGGCACGTTGCTGTCGCTCCATCTGGCGTCGAATTCGAGCCAGCTCCGGCGAGGCATGGTCGGCGATCGACCCGTCTGCTTCGAATTTCCCATCGAGCGAATGGATCAGCCCGGTGAAGTGGGATTCGGTCAACGGAGCTACAAGCTGGCGCAGCGAAGGAGTTTGCTCGCGCAACTCTTCCGGCAGCGATACCTGCCATTGCTGGAAGGCGTGAAAGCGTCCCACCAAGGCGGACAAGGCCCGCAACTCGTCCACGTCCAGCACCGCGCCCACGATGCGCGCTCTCTGTAGCCAGGCTCCTGGGTCGACCAGTCCATGAAAATCAAGACCAGGTCCGGCGCGCAGCAATCGCAGCGCTTCACCCACGCGCTGCTGTTCTGTAGCCGCCCATTGCGCGTCCCGCGATGGCACAAGGGCCAGCGTCCATTCGCGTCCGGGACTTGTGCTTGCGTAGCCGGCCACCATCTCCCGCAAACGGGGAAACTCCAGCACGTCCGTGCTGGCATGATCGAGTGGCGAGGGGACGGCGGGCAACATGGTCACGCTTCATGGTAGCTGCTTTTGCCGCAGGAGATCGCCAAACTCAAGGGCGAAAACATGCGCCTCGTCAGAAGGAGGGTCGCAAGGATGGAGGATGCGAGCCGAGTCCATAACAGGCGTTGATACTGTCCGCGTGAGCTTGGCATATTTCGCGCAGAAAGCCGGAACAGACCCGAAACATTCAGACCAAGGTATCGTTACTGTATTCCACCAGTAAATTGCACCCGGAAAGTTTTGATTTGGAAGGGTCGGAGATCAAAACGAATGGAGTTCTCCTGAACCGCCATCGGCTGAAGCCTCTTTTCCATCAAATTGACTTCTGATGCCGATGCAAGGCTTTCTGAAAAGTGGATCTTGACACCTGCGGCTGGTTGCCCCGCTGCCTCATAGACCCGGACGATTACACCATGCCCGTCCTCAGACGGCATAAGAGCACTCATAACTACATTGGACGCGGAGATGTCGAGAAGGCCCCACTTCCCTGGAAGCTTCCCAGGGTGCTGGTCAAGGGGGTAGACCAGAAGCGGATTATTCAATTCGAGTCCTGCTCGAAAAACCTGGGCAGTTTGCCAGTTACCAAGATGGGGCACCAACGCATAGTGAAACGTACGGGTCTCCCCTAACTCCAGCCCCAAATCAGACGAGGAACTGGCATTATAACCACCGACAGGGGCATAGGCGTTGATGCGCGCAGAACGCATTAAAGAAAGCAGCAATGTGCCATCCGACACATTACTACCAGGCAGCCCGATGTTCAGCAAAGCTACGCCATGTTTTCCGTCGCTCCAATCCATCCAGTTCTGCGCGGGAAACTCATGATTCTCCGGCCTTTGGATGGCCGCAAAAGGAATTTCATCAAAGCGCCGGCCAGTTTGAATCAAGGTGGGAAATAGCAGACGATAACGCACAAATTTATCGTTGTTAACCAGCGTCGTTTCAAAATCAATACGCTGGATGCCCTTATAGACACGGACTCGAGTGGAAAAGCTGTTGTTTCCGAATGGGTGCTTTACGTGAAACTCTGAGAAAACAGGCCCGGAAGTCGTTCCTCCATTGCCACCTACCCATTCATTGCTGAAGTGGGAGCGGTCATGCTCCGGCAAGCCGCTTGCCCGAGTCATCGCGGTCATCCGACCTCCATCTAGATTTCCGTAGAGTTCCCAGGAGTCTCCGCCATCTTGCTCGCAAGCCACGATGTTTCCCGGCTTATTTCCCAATACCTGCCAGGCGCCAGACCCCGACTTTAGATCGAGGCTAGTCATCGCTCCCGTCCACAGGTCGAAGGTTGCACGATAGAACTCGTTCTCAATCGACCCCGAGTCAATATGTTTTGTCGAAGCGGATGACCACAGCAAAGACTGAACCATACGATGTTCAGGCAATTTGCGGGCAGCCTGTTCATTCAGGGGCACGACGTAGTAAATTGCCCAGCCGATTGCCGGAACGTCATGAGGGATGAAGTCTACCGTGGCATGTCGAATATTGCCCTTCGCATCTCGATCGGCCTGGATCATCTGAGAAGGCTCCTTGCGGCCATCGGGGCCTTGAATCTCGATCGCCTTCACGTCTCCGTCAGGAAAATGAACTTCCGCCTCAGCCACATCCGTGCGAGACCAACCCAGCGTATTGAAGATCAGGACAGGAATAGCATTTTTGTCGTTGTTATTTGTGTCGATCTTCGAGGCAATCCTCTCCGCGCTGCTGCGCATCATCGCGCTACCTAAATCCTTGGCAAGCTCATAATTCTGAATCGTGTCCTGATAGACCTTATCCACCATCGTGCCCGAAGAAAGGTCGTGTGCCTGATTAAAGAGAACCGGCTCCCAAGCCTGCCACCGCTGCGCTTGGTCTGGCGGCGTGCCGAAGGATTCAGCCAGTGCGGCTAGCTTTTCGGAGCTAGTCAAGATTCGCTCGTCCTCACGCATCCATTGCTTCAGCTCAATGCGAGTGCTGTAGACTCCCTGAAACACGGGATTCAACTCTCCACGGACGACGGGCTGGTCCGCGCGCCGAGAAACGAGCTGCTCGAAGTCACGTGGCACGCCGAAGCGCAGTTGGAAACGTGCGTCGTGCTGCGCGTTGAATGCACGTACCATCTCGGGCAGTTCCTTCTCCGGAGAGATCACGTCCGCTCCAGCCAGGGCTACCCGATTTGAGAAGTTGGAATACTTCCCCAGGGCATCCCAGACGCCACGCGCGTATCCATCGAACTGAAAAATGTTCCTGGGTGCCGGATAGAAAAAGCCGTAGGAATAAGGCAACCAGAAGGCTGGAATCCTGGTCCCGTCTATCCCCTGCCAAAGAAATTCGGACGGCACGGTATCATCGCGAACGCCTCGCGAGAACCAGTAGGACTTATAGCCGGCCAGCTTGAGCAGTTGCGGCATTTGAGCGTGATGGCCAAAGGTGTCGATTGCCCAGCCGGTAGTCACGTCGATACCAAGTGCTTGCTTGAAGTAGTCCTTCCCGTACAACACTTGCCGAACCCACGACTCTCCACTGGGAATATTGACGTCGAGCATCACGTCCGTTCCCCCCACAATTTGGAGCCGCCCCTGGGAAACGAAGCTGCGAAACTCTGTAACCTTGTCGGGATACCTTTCAAGAAAAGGCTTCACATAGGCAGCCTGGTCCAAAACGAATCGATAGTCGGGAAAGGTTCGCAGCAGATAGAGCGCTTGCAGGATATGGGGCAGCCCCTCTTCTAAATACCCTTCACGCGTTTGAAAAACGGCACCCTCCCAGTGGGTATGGGGAATCACCCATAGAGTTGGGCGGGTGTTCGATTGTGGCTGGCTTGTAGAAATGACAGCGGTCGCGGCTGGTGGGGACTTCGGAGACGATTTGGCCGCTTTCAAGGCAGGCGCGGTCAAGAATACACACAGAATGAGCAAGCGAAACCGCACTAGCAAACCTCCGAAAATGATTCAGTCACGATTCACCTCTTATCGCTGACATGGCCGTTATCTCTGGGCGCCCCAACCAAGATATTACCGGAGAATACGTGCCTCGATTGAAGAACAACGCTCGGTGGCGGGGCCAAGCCCAGGTTTTGTCGAGCCATAGAGTCAACGAATGTTCAGCTTCGGATAAAGGCGAGCAGGTCGGCATTAATCACGTCGGCGTGGATTTGACACATTCCATGCGGATAACCGGGA
>JBDTBI010000467.1:0-3604 GCA_039924215.1 Acidobacteriaceae bacterium | reverse complement strand
CCTTCATACCGGTCCCTTTCGAAGATATTTCTTCAGGGTGCCGTGTTGCTTGCGATGGCGGCACTACAATTTTTCCTGGGGAATAAGAGCAGGCAATCGCGCTTCAGCATCGGAATTCTCATCGCCGCTGCATGCGCAATCACCGCGTTTAACTACAAAAGCGGTGGAGATTTCATTTGGAGATACAACTTTCCACAATTCTTTTGTGCAACCATCATTTTCTATCTCATTAGCGTAAGTGCAATAAACAACGTGGCCAATCCACCTCGACGCAGTCGTCTACTATTTTCTGCTGGAATCCTAGCTCTATTCGCGATGATTTTTTATTACGATGTCGCGGGACAAGATCCTCGCCCTTTCCGCCAAATGGCCATGGAGTCGAGGGATTATCGGCCTTCCCTACGCGCAAGCCTCACTGGATTGCAGTTGGCAAGTCCCAAGATCAAAGCACAGTATGGGGCGGCGGAGAAATCAATGCCGTTTAATACAACAGCCCTGGAAAATACCGCCTATCCATTTCTGTTCAACTATGTCAATCGAAACATCTTGATTGTAGACTGGCCTGGAGCAGCCAGCCCATCACAAGCATGGCCATTTCGGGCGAATGACGCGGAGCTCGTCCAGTATCTACGTCATCATTCGGTTCACTATTTAATCTACGACTATGGATATGCTCGATGGGAAGATGTGGAAGCATGTACGGCGCTGGAAACTCCACTACGGAATTCCGAAGAACTTTCCTTATTGTGGTGGATGAGTGTTTTAGTGCATCATCAATTCGACAATCTTCGAACACAGTACAAGTCGAACTATGATGACGGTCAAATTGCGGTGATCGATCTCGACAGCCTTCTGCAGGATGCACCCGCACCGGCACCGTTGTGGACGCTCGATACCAGCAAGGAGCAGCTATGTTCCGCTGTGCTGGCTCGCTATGTGGCAAACCCGTTGCCTAGCATGCCACAATAGTGGCAAAGGATTGCTCTGGCAATTCAAGCTCTAAATCCATCAGAAGCCTATTGTAGGCTCCATACCTATTCGCCGAAGTTGACCGACTCCAGCCCGAGGAACAGTGCTGCCTGACCCAGTTCTTCTTCAATGCGCAGCAGCTGATTGTATTTTGCTATACGGTCAGTGCGCGAAGCAGAACCGGTCTTGATCTGCCCGACACCTGTTCCTACCGCCAGGTCGGCAATAAACGTGTCTTCTGTCTCACCGCTGCGATGCGAAATGATCGAGGTGTAGCCGTAGCGGCGCGCCAAGTCGATGGCTTCCAGCGTTTCGCTCACTGTACCGATCTGGTTCACCTTGACCAGAATAGAGTTTGCAACGCCTTCTTCAATACCGCGCTGCAAAATCTCCGTGTTGGTCACAAAAATGTCGTCCCCGACAAGCTGGACATGATCTCCGAGTTCCTTGGTCAGATGAGCCCAGCCTTCCCAATCGTTTTCCGCCAGGCCATCTTCCAGGGAAACGATCGGGTATTGGCGAATCCAGCTCTCATAGAAGCGCGTCATCTGCTCACTGGTGTATTCGCTCTTGTCGGACTTCTTGAAGACATATTTGTTTTTGTCGGCGTCATAAAACTCACTCGCTGCCGGATCGAGCGCCAGAAAAATGTCTTCCCCCGGCTTGTAACCGGCCTGCGTAATGGCTTCCAGAATCACGTCCACCGCTTCCGTGTTGGACTTGAGGGAAGGAGCAAATCCTCCTTCGTCGCCAACGGAGGTGTTATAGCCCCTCTTTTTCAGCACGCTCTTCAGAGTATGGAAAACCTCGACACCCCAGCGAAGCGCATCGGAAAAGCTTTCCGCACCTGCGGGCATAATCATGAATTCTTGAAAATCGACGTTATTGTCCGCATGCGCGCCGCCATTCAGAATGTTCATCATCGGCGTCGGCAGCGTGCAGGCATTCACTCCACCCAGATACCGGTAGAGCGGCATGTGCAGTTCATTCGCAACCGCGCGGGCAGCAGCCATCGACACGGCTAGAATGGCATTCGCGCCTAGGCGCCCCTTGTTTGGCGTGCCATCCAGCGCGATCATGGTTTGATCGATCAGGCGTTGGTTGCTGGCGTCCATTCCCGTCAGCTCCGGGGCAATCACGCTCTCCACATTCTCAACAGCCTGCAAAACACCTTTGCCCAGGTAATGTTCCTTGTCCCCATCCCGCAATTCCACGGCTTCATGCTCACCGGTGGAAGCGCCGCTTGGCACAATGGCGCGACCCATGGCTCCGCTTTGTAAAAGAACATCCGCTTCCACGGTGGGATTCCCGCGCGAATCAAGAATTTCGCGCGCATGGATCGAGGTAATTTCGCTCATATCACTCCTCACAATTTTGTGCTGCAGCCGGTCATTGAGACGGGGACGGCGATCCACTGGAATCGCTCTTCCTTCGGCTGTATGAATCAAGTGGACAAACTCTGGCATGTGCAGTCTTCAGGCGTTGTATCCAGGTCAGGAAATGCAAGTATGGGGCCCATCCTGAAAAGCTTTTGAAGTGGATGCGCCCTCAATTGATCCTATTGGAATCGCTTGATCTGCTTCATTGTAACAAAGCGGCGACCATGCGTTTCTCGATCGGCTCCTCCGCTTTTCCGGTTGCAAACAGTCCGCAGCTGCGTTTTGATAGGGAGACATTCCGCACGCAGAACGTTCCCACCGGGCCATAACTATGCGGATACCCACGCGTTCTTGCAGCCCCATCCAGTACCGGCACACCATTACAATATCGATAATAGGCAGAGCGATACTCCGCCTCATGGTTCGGCAGCAAGGGATCCATTTCGGAATGAAATAGATTGTGGCGCACCTCTGCGGGGCAACGAAACACCCCTGAATTGCGTCGAATGAATACGGTCGACTACCCTTACCTTTTTTAAGGTGGCCATACATGAAATTTCTGACTACGACAAGTCTCGCCGCTATCCTGGTGGCAGCTACGGCATTCGGGCAAACTGCAAAACCAAGTCCCTATGAGGGCGTCTCTCATCCGCCAGAGGACGCCATCGTCACCAACGATCTTCCTTCGACAAATTCGGCGCCGGCAGATTCCAGCGTGACTGTCATTCCGCCAGTTGCTCATGTGGAAGCGCCTCCAACCTCTCCGCAGGATCATACGTATATTCAGCATCCAGGACTCATCACCAGGCCTGCGAACCCCGCGGATGCCGACGTTATTACCAGCGTTTTCCCTCCCCCACCTGCCGATGATTCAGACGTGGTGATCAACGTTCCTACCGGAAGGAATCAATTGCCGGAAGGAACTGTCCTGATGGTGTCCCTCAATCAACAGCTTTCTACAGTCACCACGCAGCCCGGCGCCGTTTTCAGTGGGCGTATCATACA
Source organism: Acidobacteriaceae bacterium (assembly GCA_039924215.1). Taxonomy (GTDB): domain Bacteria; phylum Acidobacteriota; class Terriglobia; order Terriglobales; family Acidobacteriaceae; genus JAKAAZ01. The sequence goes on along the minus strand of JBDTBI010000467.1, from coordinate 251 downwards.
GCCGGTCATGAAGAATGGCAGCATCGTTATCCCGGTTGGTTCGGTTGTCACTGGCCGAGTGACATCGGTCACTGAAGGACGGCGGATTACCGGCGGCGCTTCTATTCGCCTGCGGCCCGATGAAGTGAATCTGCCCGATGGCAAACGATATTTCCTGCATGCTGAAGTCTATGATCTGGGGAATCCCAACAAGGTCAAGCCGGACTCCGAAGGCAATGTTGTCAACGTTGCGCACGGAAAGCGCGCAGTAG
>JBDTBI010000466.1:0-3372 GCA_039924215.1 Acidobacteriaceae bacterium | reverse complement strand
ATCCAGTGTGACAGCATCGGCACAGCATGGGATGACATTCCATCTCGGCTATGAAGATTGTACGTTGCTCGCAAAAAGTCGGGAATTTTCATGGCCATATGCTCCACGCGAAGATTGCACGGGGTCCAATGTCGATCTACGCAGCCCATTCTCAGTCGAGGGCAGCGGTTTCCTCGCGGGGGTGCAGATGGATCCCAGTCGGCAGATGCAATACATCGTGGCCGTGAACTGGAAGTCAGGTCTATGTGTAGGCTACTGTTTCCGCCGGCAGGATTTTCCATGGATGGCGATATGGGAAGAGAATTGCACCCGTCAAAACACACCCTGGAATGGGTGTACTCGGGCGCGAGGCATGGAATTTGGCACAACACCTTTGCCGCTAGACCCCAGCCAGATATTCCCTGGCGAAAAACTATTCGATGTCCCCACGTGGTGTAGTATCCCCGCGAATGGAATGAGGGAAGCACGCTACTTGATGTTCTTAACGAAAATTCCAACTGACATGAATCCGATTGAGAATGTTGAGGCGGAAGGCGATGCTATCCGGCTCTACGATACGCGTGGAGATGTTTTATTATCGATTCCGGCACTTGGATGCGAAGCGTTTCTCTCCCCGGGCAATCGGTTGACAGAGTGGCGGTGAAATCCTGACGTTGGTTCGCGGAGACCATCCGCCAGCGCATCCGCGGAAGAACGTTCAAAAGCATCGCCGAACTCGAACATGCCATCACCGATTACATCCGCCACCGATAACCAAACTCCAAAACCTTTTACCTGAGTAAAATCCACAGACCAGGTCATTCAAAGGCGCGATCAAACGCAGTGAATGGAAGCTTTTTGGTTGCATAACAAACGGATGCTTCGGTGTAGTGTGCTGTGTGACACACCGCACTACACCGAAGCCCATCGGTGCGTGATCTTCAAAGCCCTCAATACCATCTACAAAGATTCGTGGACGCACAGTATTCGCTCACAGGACACTATCTTTAAGGCTATTGAGGCTGGGTTCCTCCCAGGGCTTCGAGCTTGGGGGCATGGTGAGCACCCTTTCCGGCCAGGCGCACGGTCACAATCTGATGAGGATGAACGGTGAATTGAAAACCGTCCGTTCCCATTCGCTGCAACTCAGTCTGATTTCGTTCGACTGCATCGGTTTGCCAAACTTTGCTCAAATCGAACAGTGGAGTGTGAACGGTTACCGTTCGATCCGAACCTCCCAAATCGAGGAAGCGCATAATTGTTCCGTCACCATCCTCAGCGGGCTTCCAGGTTTCAAGTAGCAGGTTGGGATCGTCCACGCTAAGAAAACTTTCCTGTTTGCCATTCAACGCACGAGTGACGTTCTGCGCCTTATCCTGCGAGGTGACGATGTTGTCTTCGAGCGTTGTCGCCTCCTCCCAGCCCATCCGGCTTAACGCAGTATCATCAGTGGTCGCGGCGCTTGTAACGACATAACGGAAGCGGAAATGGCCGCCCTGTCCGGCGCGATAATTCGTGTCCCAGTAATTGTTCATCACGTAAGAAAAGATATTTCCTTGCCGATCGCCAAATTGTGCCGGCCACTGTCCACGATTGATATCGCCGAGCGTGACCAGGGGAACGTCGAGCGGCATGATCGTGCCGGCAACTCCATCCTGTTCGGCCGAGACCCAGTGCTGTACGGAAAACCATTCATGTCCTGCGCCTGGATACATGTCCTTGGCCGGATTCACCACTCCGGTCTGTATCTCATAGTGAAACGTCGGATGCTGCATGGCGAACGGAAACGCGAAGTAAACTGCTTCCTTGGTGTCTACGTTTTTCTTATTGACATCCTCAATAAACTCGATCTTCTTTTTATGTTCGAACAGCCGGATCTGCGAGTGGATTGCAGGGGTGTTCGTATCGCTGGTTTCCATGTCCGCAACCCATCCGTAGGGAGTGCGCGTTACACCGATCAGATGCCCACCACTGGATGGATGAACTTCCAGGTTTGGCTTGGGATAAACGTGACTGTACTGCAGAATCCGGTTCGGCGACTCATCTCCGCCGGTGACGTAAAGGTACTGTCCAAAGCGATACGGGCTGGATTGGTTGACCAGCTCGCGTTGGAGTTGCTTGTCGTAAATACTGCGCACCGCACCGGTTTCCGGATCCAGCTCGACGCGATAGTAAGGGCTTTCCAAAGTTGTATTTTGCGTCACTGGACCAGGCTGTGTGGGATGCTGGGAATGCGTGAACTCATATATCTTGTACCCAACCGCCGGAACATCTTTTGCCATGAACCGGACCCGCTCAAAGTCCTTATCTCCACCCACGACCTGAAGTGGAACCACCTGACCGGTTGATTTGTCGACAAGCTGGTCTGCTTTGTCCATATCGAGCGTCACCAGGCCATCCCGCTTCCAGTTCAATGTATTGAATACGACCACATTTCCCGCGCCCACGGAAATGGAGTTGGTAAGGCAAGCCATGCTGTTGCGGGCAATAAAGTCCGCCTCGGTCCTGGCGTCCTTTGCATAGGATTCCTTTACGGCCAGCTGGTCGACGGCTTCCATACTGGTGGGGCTGGACGTGCTATTGTAGGAATCCCATGTGTGCTCATCCATCAGCACCATATTGGTCCACATCCGATCGAGGCCCTTCTTATCTGCGGCGAGATACGGATCAACCAATTCGGTCAAGGTAGACAGCTTTTCCGCTGAAGGCCCACGGCTTTCATTTTGCCGTTCCATTGCGGCGTAGTACGCGTCCGACGCGATACCGTCCTCCCAGTACGGGCCACCACCGCCGCGGACGGTCGGAATATTCTGACCAAACTGGGCTTGAATATTCTTCATGGCATCGTAGAACCCGGAGTATTCCATCTTGGGATACGCATACCGGGCATTCCATTGTTGGGCCAGCTCCGCTTGCTGTGGAAACAGATCGGTATTCTCCACCTGAGAACCGTAGAGAATCACTGCATCGGCGTGATAGCCGGGCCGTTCATATTGCTGCATAAACAGTGGTAGCGTGTCATGTCCGGCAGATAGAATCGGCGGCAGGCCGAACAGCATCTGCATCTGCTGATAAATTCTGGAGTACCACAGCAATACCTTCTTGCCATCCGGGCCTTGCCACCAGAAAGGTGAATCTTCATTCAACCGTCCTTGCAGCAGAACGGGTGCGCGATAGTTGTTGCTGCCTCCGACCAGATAATGAATGCCCGCTGCGTTCAAAATGGATGCATAAGACCACGAATAGGACGGCACATCCGTAATGCTGGCATAGTTGAAGGGGGTTTGATGTTTCCTGCTGAAGTTTGCACTTGCATACAAAGAACGAATCAGGGTCTCCGCCGTTGGGAAGCCGGTGAGCAGGTTTGCATAATTGGCGGGGATATAAATCTTC
>JBDTBI010000465.1:0-3053 GCA_039924215.1 Acidobacteriaceae bacterium | reverse complement strand
AATTCCGGTTTCACCGGAGTGGCCGCGCGATGCGTAGCTGCCGGCACTCTTCTGACAGAATCGATGATCACGCACCATTACCGGCTTGAGGAGTACTCTTCCGCATTATCACGCGACACAGTGGCAGCGGACGGCTACATCAAAGGCATATTCGTCCCATAGCGGGATCGCGGACGACGGGGTGGAGAAACCAAATCCCTAAAGGGAACCGGCATGGATTGTTTCATCGGACTTGATATCGGATCCTCCGCCGCAAAAGTAGGACTCTTTCGCGAACAAGGGGAATTGTTGGCGGGGGCGAATTATCCCTATGACACGGCAGAGCCGCGGCCAGGATACAAAGAGCAGAATCCGCGGGACTGGTGGAACGCCGTCACCAAGGGTATTCGCGACGTTCTCAACACCGTGCCGAATGCCTCCGTTCTGGCCGTAGGAATCGCGGGGTACATCTCCAGCCTTACGTTTCTCGATGCGGAAAATAATCCTCTGCGGCCATCGATCTGTTTTCAAGACCAGCGCGCAGTCGCGGAAGTTGATCGTCTGTATGAAAATTTCAGTCGCGCGGAATTGGCGAAGATCCTTGGCATCGATCTGCCTCCCGCGCCTACATGGCCGCTGCCCCGGCTCCTGTGGATGCGTCAGCATGAGCCTGCTGTGCTTGACCGCACGCACCACGTCCTGCAAGCCAAGGACTATATCAATCTGCAACTGACCGGAGAAATTGCCAGCGATCCCTCCAGCAATCGCGGCATGGTCGACTTCTCTGTCGATCTTCCGGCGACCGGTGTTTTCGCCAGGCTCGATCTTCCAGTCCTGCTTCCTCCGCTCCTCGATCCACAACAAATCATGGGAAGAGTCACGCGCGAAGCCGCGCTCGCGACCGGACTCCAACCAGGAGTGCCCGTCATCACCGGCTGGAATGACCTGAATGCCGCCGTGCTCGGCAGCGGAGTGGTGGAGAGTGGACAGGCCTTCAACGTTGCCGGCACAAGTGAACATATCGGTATTGTCACCACCCGGCATTCCTCCACGGAGCAGTTAATTTGCGCGCCCTATCTCCCTGGAAAGAAATTGTTGTACGGCGTCATCACTTCCGGCGGCGGCTCACTGCACTGGTTCCGGCAATTTTCCGGCAAGTCGATGGACGAACTGCTCGCCGCCGCAACCACGACTGCGAACGGATTGCTGTTTTTGCCGTATCTCGAAGGAGAACGCTCTCCGATTTGGGATCCGCGCGCCTCCGGCGTGCTCGTCGGGCTGCGCACCGTGCATCATCCCGGCCATGTGACACGCGCCATCCTTGAAGGCGTCGCCTTCGCGCTGCGGCAAAATCTTGAAATCGTGGAAGCCCATGCGCATCTTCGACCCGATACGCTGGTCGCGTCTGGTGGAACTTCAACAATATCGTTGTGGAATCAAATCAAAGCTGACATCTGGAACAAGGAAGTTGTTACCTTGCGCAATCCCAACGCTGGCATTCAGGGCGCCGCCACATTGGCTGCCGTCGCGGCTGGACTTTATCCTGATCCTGAAACTGCCGCCCGAGCTATGACTCAGCCAGCGCAACGCTTTCATCCACAGCCCGGCAATCGCCAGCGTATGGACCGAATGTATGAGCTTTACAATGAGGTGTACCCGGCATTGCAGGAAACACTCTCCCGGCTTCGTGCCGAAACCGAATCCACAACATAAAAAGGGCAAACCATATGGCGGCCAGCAAACAAGCTGTTGTGTTCGGCGCGGGGAAAATTGCCCGGGGCTTCCTCGCGCATCTGCTCACGCTCTCCGGATATCAAATAACATTCGTAGAAAAGAATTCGGTGCTTGGTGAGAGCTTGCGCCAGCGCGGCCAATACACCATCCACGTCATCAGCGCGCCGGAGAAAAATACTACGATTCAGGATTTCCGCGTTCTCCAGTCAGGAGAGGTAGAGCCCATTGCCGAGGCAGTCGCGCATGCTTCCGTGGTATTCGTCTCCATTGGAGGGCCAAATTTGCCACAGATCGCGCCGTTGCTTGCGGCTGGCTTGGAGAGGCGCAGGAGCAGCCTGAACATCCTGCTGGCAGAAAATTATTTTCAGCCGGCGCAGTGGCTGCGTAAGCTCATCGCCGAACATTTGCCGCAGACAAAGCAGGAATGGTTTGCGCGAGAGGTCGGAATTGTCGAGACGGTGATTCTTCGTTCTACCATCGACCCCACCGAGGAGATGAAAGCGGTCGATCCTCTTAGCCTCAAAACGCAGGACATGTGGGAACTGCCCGCGGACAAACAAGCGTTTGTTGGCGATGTCCCCACCATCCAGGGGCTTACACCCAAAGATAATTTTCAGGGTGGCCTGATTCGAAAACTCTTCACCTATAACGGCATCAATGCAGTCATAGCCTACGTCGGGCATCTGAAGGGATACAAGCTGCTGAGCGACGCGGCAAATGATCCGGAACTTGTCGCTTTGGCGCGCCAGGCTTATCAGGAAGTAGGCGACGCCATATGCCAGCGCTACGGCTTCGATCGGGAGGAGCAGCGGCAGTTCGCTGAAGCTGCGATCTCCAAGTATCAACGGCGCGACATTGTTGATCCCATCGAACGGAACGCACGGGATCCGCTGCGCAAATTGTCGCGCAACGATCGCTTGGTTGGCCCGGCATGTCTGGCACTCGAATACCGCACAACCCCAGTTGCCCTCAGCCGTGCGATTGCCGCGGCGCTGCTCTATGACGTTCCCAGCGATCCCTCCAGCGTCGCGCTTCAGAAAATCATCCGCGAAAAAGGTGTGATGGCCGCTCTGAGCGAAGTCTGTACAATCGAGAGCGCCAGTGAACTGGCAAACTTGATCGTCGCCAACTATCAGGAATTGAACACAGCCTTCCAACTTCGATAGCAACACAGGCAGGAGCACTCCATGACGCGTGACCACATTGTTGAAGCTACTCCGCAGTTGATTGCAGGTGAGTGTTGCAATACCGGGGAAAACCCGCTGTGGCACCCGATGGAGAAGCGCCTGTATTGGTGCGATATTCCCAACGGGCGCATCTATCGTTATGATCCTGCGACC
>JBDTBI010000464.1:0-3995 GCA_039924215.1 Acidobacteriaceae bacterium | reverse complement strand
CCATGGAATCGTCGTGCTCCCGTCACGGACTGGCCTGAATTTCAGCCTCGACCAGAGTTAATCAATCCGTCGTTGGAGTGGCTCGCAGGTTTGAACGAAGCCGAATATCGCCAGCTCTTTAAAAGATCTCCGATTGATCGCGCCAAGTATGCCAATTTCCAGCGGAATGTAGCGATTGCACAAAGAAACGCGAGTCGCGAGCGTGAAGAAGAAGGCGCGCAGCGATCTCAGGTCGTCCCAACATCCAAAGCCCTGTTTTCTTCAGAAGAGTGAACCCACAACTGGAGCCTGTCTCGTGCAAGCGAAATTGATCGATACGTCTCGTGCAAGACAGGCAGGGACACGGAACGTCAGATTCGCCGATGCCGCTACGCGATCGCCATACATGAACCGACTTCTGGCCAGTTCAGGCACTCAATCCAGCAGAGATCCGCAGCGTTAGCCTGCTGTACTCTCCGGGTTGCGGACCACATGAATTGCATTGAGCCCTTTCGGGCCCTCCTGGCATTCAAAATCGACCGCATCCCCTTCATTCAACGTTTTAAATCCATTCTCCTGAATCTCAGAAAAATGCACGAAAACGTCTTCACCGGTAGAGCGCTGAATGAACCCGTAGCCTTTGGCCCCGTTAAACCACTTCACCACACCTCGTTCGGTCACAAATGTTCCCTTTCGTTCGGTATCTTTGAGCAGGCGCCGAGAGGGGAGAGAACGGGCGGCAGCGGATCCTTCAAGAGTGCAATAGAAAGTTCAGCTGTCGATCCTGAATTGCGCCTGATGCAAGACCTTTAGAATCATTCAAAGCCAGTGCTGCAAACAGCCTTCTTGAGAAGATTGTTCAACTCCGCCTGTCCAGGATCATTCAACGTTGGATCAGGAGGAATCTGGCATTGTTATGGCAGGAAATACAGGGAAAGGCAAGGAAAATCTTTTGTAATTGTTTGATTTTATTGCGTCCAGCCCGCACAGGCATTTTCGACTCGGACACGCTATAGTCAAGCCAGCAGATATATCTCGACCCCCCGAATCACAACAGCGAAAATCTCTGCGCATGCTAACGATATCGCCACAAAACGCTCCCCCGGATTCTATTGCCCTTCTCCCTGAATCAGAGACACGGGAATCGTACGTCAAGTCGTTGCTTCAATATCTTTCGCGCACAGCGGTGCACACCTACGCCTTTAGTGTGGCGGCGAACGCGATCCTCTCGCTGTTTCCATTTATTGTCTTGATGTTGACGATTGCCCATCGCCTTCTCCACTCGCCGCAAATGGTCGACGTCATCCGTGGAATGCTGTATGCCCTGTTGCCGACCGGGCAGAACTTTGTTGTGCGCAACATGGTGTATCTGGTGTATTCCCAGAAGCGGGTCGCCCTGGTATCGATCTTCATGTTGCTGATTTCCTCAACCGGCGTCTTTCTCCCGCTGGAGGTCGCACTTAATCAGGTATGGGGTGTCCAGGAGAATCGCTCTTACTGGCGAAATCAGCTGATCTCCTTTGGGTTGGCGTTTATGGTCGGTATTCTCGCGCTGCTTTCGATCTCAATTTCTGTCTCACATGACGCGCTGCTGAAGATGGTGTTCTTTGGCCATACAGAAAGCCCGGCATTTCACTTTCTGCAGCGGAGCATACTCAAAATCCTCGGCGTGGCAGCCAGCATTTTGATCTTCTTTTTGATCTATTGGATCCTGCCGAACCGCAAAATTCGCGTCCTGTCGGTTTTGCCGGCCGCCGTCATCACCGGGTTATTGTGGGAAGGCGCGAAAGTGGCCTATATCGCGGTGCTCCCGTGGCTTGACCTGAAATCCGTCTACGGACCTTTCTCCATCTCCGTGGGTCTAATGTTGTGGGCCTTTATCTCCGGCCTGATTTTGCTCGCCGGTGCGCACTTTTCGGCCTTCCGTTTCTTCCGCACGCAATCCCCCAAGTGCAAAAAGAATGCCAAAATACCGCCTCCTCCTGAGGAATTAACGACGGCTTAACCGTCCATTCAGTAAGCAGTTGCAAATATTTTCGACTAGAAACGCTTGCTATACTCGGAAATTGCAACGAGCCCACCCTGAATGGGGGATGGATACGGCTGAGGGCGGATACGATCAGGATGGCACGGGCACAATCAACAGAACCACGACCAACAAAACCACGATCAGCAAAACCACAATCAACAAAACCTGGTGCGGACGCGATGCGGGATAGAGTGCCGAGCCTGAGAACGCCGCTGGGTGTCGCTTTTTGGGCATTCGTCGTAGCTGTTGTTACATTCCTGTTGCGTTTGATCCCAGGCTTTCCGCACATCGGTTTTGCTCCGTGGGTCTGGCTTCTGGTGGCGTTCCTGGCGAGCCTGCCCGCACAGTTTCGCTGGATACGATGGCGCTTGCTATGGAAACTGCGCAATCAGCTGCTTGTAACCTATGGGCTCGTCGGGCTTACCCCCGTCGTGCTTTTAGTGATTTTGGCGTCGATTGCCGCGTATGTCCTGTTCGGCCAGTTTGCCAACTTCGCCGCAACCACTGTCATCCACGCGGAACAGCTCGCTCTGTCTACCAGCACGGATGCCCTGGCGCTCCAGTTCCAGCAGGAGGTGGCGGCCCAGACGGGGCCCGGCACCCATTCGGCCGCGATTCACATCCCACCCCAGATCCCCACGGAAGCAGACAGAATCGTCCGTATCCCCGGTTTGGCGGTTGGCGTATTCCTGGATGGAAAATTGCAACCTCTGAACTTGCCGCCGGGTCATGCTCTCATCCGAGTCCCCCGGCCGCCGCCATGGGTAGAGCACCGTTTCAGTGGATTGATCCTGGTCGGCAATCGCATCTTTTTTAGCGCCATTTCTCGCAAGACTGTTGGCGCGCACACCATTGTTGTGATGACAGGGGTCCATCTTGACGGGCAATTTCTTGGTCAGGTGGTGAATGGGCTGGGCAGCATGACGGTGTGGCCCCATGTTCAGCTCCCGCCCAATCCGGCCGAAGAACACAGTGAGACCCGTCGCGCCCGAGGCGTTTCTGTACCCATGTCGAATACCGCTGCGGCGGCGAATGCAGCGGCAAACGATTTTGTCGATCTGGGCCCGGTTATTGAGAATGGCAAGCAGCAGGTTTCCGGAAAGGTCACGGGCGGAGTGCTGCCAGCCGCCGAGAACATTTTTGACCTGCCCATCACGTTTCCCACCGCGCTCGATGCCACGGTATGGTCAACCGGGAAACCGACCACTGTTCTCGCCCAGGTCACATCTCGCCCCTCTCTTTTGTATCGCAGGCTTTTTCGCCAGTCGCAGTTGATTGAGGGTGGGATTCGAATTGCCCTCATTTTGACAGCCATCGCATTTGCAATTCTCGAACTGCTGGCAATTTTCTTAGCTAGTCGCCTGAGCCGAACGATAACGCGGTCGGTGTCGAACCTGTACCGAGCTACACGGGAAGTCGATCATGGGCGCCTGGACTATCGCATTCCTGTCTCGCGGCAGGATCAGCTCGCGGCCCTCAGCCGTTCTTTCAACACCATGTCGGAGTCACTCGTCCGTTTGCTGGCAGAGCAAAAGGAAAAAGAGCGCATGCAAGGGGAGCTCGAGATCGCGCAGGAGGTGCAAGCCAACCTGTTTCCGTCCTGCGACGTGCAACTGGGAGGACTGGAACTGCACGGCGTCTGTCTTCCTGCGCGCACGATCGGCGGCGATTATTATGATTTTCTCGTCTCCGACGGCGCTCTTCGTATCGCGATTGGGGATATCAGCGGGAAGGGGATTTCCGCAGCCCTGCTGATGGCTGGCCTGCATTCCGCCGTGCGCGCATTCGATCAGCCCTTCACTCAGAGTGCGCTGCAACCCACGAATGGTGGACGGCTGGCCTCCGCTTCCACAGAATGTTTTCAATCTCCTGCGAATCTGATGCGGCTCTTAAATCTGCACTTATATAACAGCACCCAGCCGGAAAAATACGCGACCCTGTTTCTTGCCAACTACGAACCGTCTACCCGCACGCTACATTATTCGAA
>JBDTBI010000463.1:0-3764 GCA_039924215.1 Acidobacteriaceae bacterium | reverse complement strand
CAATACAATCCGTCGGAGCCTTCCGTAACGCTGGATCGATAAAACGCTTCCAGGCAAGTCCGATGCTGCGTGCCGTCAGAGCCGTGGCCGTTGCAACGGCATCTTCCGGACGCTGGCTCAGTTTGCGGCATTGCGCCAGAAAGCGACTCACGAACTCCCGCCCAAACTCCTCCCGCCCGGCGGATTTTGGTGGAGGCAACTGAAAGAAGCGATGACGAAGGCATGTTTCTACGACCGAATCGAGCACCGTTCCGCGTGCGGCCATTGCGCCGCGAGCATCGTAACGCTTGCCGAAACTCTCGGTCATGATGGCATCGATCACCATGTTTGCCGGCCCCGTGTCGAACGCAAAAACATCTCCCGGCCCAGAGTCGGCAGGAATCACCGTGACGTTGCCAATGCCGCCGAGATTTTGCAGCACGCGGTTGCGCTTCGCGTGACGGAATGTCACAGTGTCCAACAGCGGGACCAGCGGCGCGCCCTGGCCACCGGCAGCCAGATCGGCAGGTCGAAAGTCCGACACGACAGGAACCCGAAGGCGAGCAGCCAGGACAGAAGCTTCGCCGGTCTGCCAGGTACAGGCGACATCGCCGCCCAGATAGCGTTGGGCTACAGCCTGATGGTAGATCGTCTGGCCGTGGCAGCCGATTAAGTCAAGCGCCACAGGATATTGCTGCAACGCGGTCTGTACGGCGTCGGCATACAGTTGCCCCAGCCGCCAGTTGAGTCGCGACATCTCCGCAATCGATTCGCAGGAGGCATCCATCATCTGCAGCACGCGCTTGCGGACCGCTGCCGGATAGGGCACAGCGACATGGCCCAGCAGACGGATGCGTGGCACCTCGTCTATCCCACTGCGCTTTGTAGGGCTGATTCGGACCAGCGCCACATCAATGCCGTCGGCGGAAGTGCCGCTCATGATGCCGGCAACCGTCATCGCTCTGCTGTTATTAGCTTTGCCGCGAATCGATTTCATTCCGTGACCTCAGGATGAACTCGCGCGTTGGCTCGTATGATTTTCTTCCACAAGCGCTGCTGCGCGGCCTGCAATTGTTTCAATCCTGCGGCAGTAAGCGGTCGCGGCAATGCGGAGTTGCCCAACAACCGCTGTTTCGCCGTTGCGACTCGTTTCGCCGCACGGCCCACGCAGCGCGCAAATGCCGGCGAACGCTCGGCCTCGCGCAACAATGCTTCATGCGTCGCAAGAATGCGGTCTGCACGCTGGCAGATTTCCAGCAGATCGGTCCCGGCGGCAATCGCATCAATAGCCGCATCCTCCGGCGACCGATCCTGCAGCACGCCGCCCATCTCCATGTCGTCGGAAGTGACCAGCCCGCGATAGCGAAGTTTGCCGCGCAACACGTCCTGAATCCAGAAGCGCGAAAGCGAAGCCGGCAGCGGGGGCCGCTCAATCTTCGGGTACGCCGCATGGCTCACGGTAATCAGCGGCAGGCTCGCGGCCAACGCGCGGTATGGCTCCAGGTCCTGCTCCCACATCTGCTGCCAGGTGCGATCGATGCTGGGCGTGGCTCGGTGGGAATCCAGATCTCCGCCGCCGAGGCCAGGAAAATGTTTGCCGCAGCCCAGCACATCGTATTGCGCCAGACCGGCAAGAAAGGCTCCGGCATACGCGATCACGTCTGCGGGATCCGGCGAGACGACGCGAGTCTTCATCACGGGCAGCGCAGGCGGCAGGGCCAGATCCAGCACCGGGGCCAGATCAACATTGAAGCCGAGCGCATGCAGCATGCGTCCGATGAAAGTACCATGTTCGCGGAAGAGGGCGACCTGATGGGTCGTCGCAACCTCCGCAGCAGAAGGCGTCGATCCGACCAGATCGCGCAGTCGGTCCACGGTGCCGCCCTCTAGATCCACACAACGAAAGAAGGGCTGCGGCAATTCCCGCGCCGCCTGTTGCCACAGTCCATGTACCTGGGCCGTAGACTCGATATTGCGGCGGAAGAGGAGGATTCCGCTGGGTTGCAGACTGCGTAGCCACGCGGACTCCAACGGGCTGAGCGACGTGGATTCCACGCCCACAATCAGCAGCGACCCAACCTGATGACGAAGCGGGAAACGATGGCGAAGCGCGGCGGTTTTCATTCTGTTTGTCCCTTGCGGACTTCCTGCTGCAGTTCCTCTAAAAGGTTCAGCGCCTGCAGCGGTGTCAGCGCGTTCAGGTCAAGCGCCTGAATCTGGTCCACGATGCTCTGCGACAGTGGAGTAAACATCGTCAGCTGCAAACTTGGCTCGTGGCTGGACTCAATTTCCCGCTTCTCTGAACGCTCATGGTGCCGCAGAATCTCCCGTGCGCGCACCACCACTTCGCGGGGAATTCCCGCCAGCCGAGCCACTTCAATTCCATAGCTTTTATTGGCTGCGCCTTCCTCAATGGTATGGAGAAACACAATGCCATTTGGATTTTCCTGGACCGTGACGCGAAGATTTTTCAGCCGGACAAGATTTTTAGATAGCATTGTAAGTTCGTGGTAATGTGTAGCGAATAAAGTTCTTGCGCCAAGTACTTCATGTATATGCTCAACTGTTGCCCAGGCCAACGACATGCCATCGAAGGTCGCCGTGCCCCGCCCCATCTCGTCCAACAGCAGCAGCGATTGCCGCGTTGCCGTATTCAGAATGGTCGCCGTCTCCGTCATTTCCACCATGAACGTCGAACGGCCCTCGGCCACATTGTCGCTGGCGCCGATGCGTGTATAAATGCGGTCCACGAGGCCCAGTCGCATGCGCTGCGCCGGAACGAAGCTCCCCATTTGTGCCAGAATCACCAGCAGCGCGGCCTGCCGCAGATAGGTGGATTTACCGCCCATGTTCGGGCCGGTCAGTAACAGGAGACTCGGCCCTGCGGTATCCAGATATATGCTGTTCGGAACAAAGCGGCCTTCCGAAGCCTGCCCCATGTGCCACTCGATGACGGGATGTCGTGAGGCCAGCGCCTCAAACACTCCAGAGTTATCGACCGTGGGTCGCACATATTGCCGCGCCGCAGCCAGGTGCGCGAAACAGGCGAGCAGGTCGATTTCTGCAATGGCTTCCGCGCTGGCGCGAATCCGCGTGCTGGCGGCAAGGATCGTCTGGCGAAGTTCAAGAAAGATGCGCCGTTCAATCTCCAGGCAGCGCTCCTGCGCCCCCAGCACGCTGCGCTCATATTCCTTCAGCTCCCGCGTGGTAAAGCGTTCCGCGTTCACCAGGGTTTGCTTGCGCTCGTAATCCGCGGGTGCATGTTGCACGTTCGCCTTGGTGATCTCAATGTAGTATCCGAACACCGAGTTGTAGCGGACCTTCAGCGAGGAGATTCCGGTGCGCTGCCGCTCTCGCTCTTCAATAGCGGCGATGGATTGCTTGCCGCTCAGGCTAAGAGTGCGCAGTTCGTCCAGTTCCGCATCCACCCCAGCGGCAATCGCGCCGCCATCCTCCAGGTGGACAGGAGGCTGTTCCGCAAGTGTCGTGCGAATTGTCTCGTGCAGGTCCGTCAGGCAGTCGAGCGAACCATGTAGCCGCTTCCAGCCGGCCGCCTGCAGATGCGACAAAGTTTCTGCGACGGAAGGCAACCGCGCGGCGGAACTGGCCAGGGCCAGCAGATCGCGCGGGCCTGCGCTGTCGAGCGAAATTCGGCTGAGCAGCCGTTCCAGATCGAGGATACCGGCAATCTTTTCACGCAATCGCTCGCGCAGTTGCAGGTCTCCATGCAACTCGGCGACTCCATCCTGGCGTTCGTGGAGTGCTGCCAGATCCAGCAGTGGCCG
>JBDTBI010000462.1:0-5229 GCA_039924215.1 Acidobacteriaceae bacterium | reverse complement strand
CTGATTTCCAATACCAATGCAAATTTCCAGACCGAAGGCACGTGGGGGAGTCTCGCAAGTTGGAAGGATCAGGATGGAACGCGATGGGTGCTGGCACCCATCGGCGGCCCGGTTGCGGTGCCATTTCCGGTCACGCACGGAGCAACGCCAAATGGCGGTGTGATTGCCATGAAGTTAACCGAGAATAGCGGAAAGATGGAACTGACGCCGGCGTGGCTGTCGCGCGACATGATGACGGCCGAGCCGCCAGTCGTAGCCAACGGCGTGGTGTTTGTGCTGGCAGCAGGAGAATTCACCGGGCAGGCCAATGATATTGACGGGGGCCTCTATAGCTGGCAAGAACGGGTGAAACGGTCGATTCCGGCGAAGCTATATGCACTCGATGCAGAAACCGGCAAAGAACTATATTCGAGCGGGGATCAGGTGACGTCTTTCCTGCACCAAGCCGGCATCGCCGTTGCGGGTGGGCGAGTGATTTTTGGCACGTTTGATGGGACGATTTATTGCTTCGGGTTGCCGTAAACTGTCAGCCTCCGAAGCCCTAATCCACGGAAACCCTATTCGAACGTGAACGAGGAATGTTGATTGATGCGAAGATTTCTGAATTGGTCACTCACTCTATTTTTTATCGCCGCATTCCTGGGACCGGCAATGGCGCGGGCTCAAGCACATGGACGCTGGCACGTCGCCGGCGGCGATGCCGCACATGACAGATGGCAAAAAACCGAATCGAAGATTTCGTCCCCGACCGTAGCCAGTTCATTCAAGTTGCTGTGGAAGTTGAAACTCGGAAACGAGGCCCCGCAAGCGGAGGGATTCAGCGAACCCCTGGCCACTCCCAGCATCATTAGTAGCCGGGGGTTTAAAGATATCGTGCTGTGGGGCGACTCGAATTCTTTGTATGCGGTGGATTACGCGCTTGGAACGCTTCTATGGCAAAAGAACTTTCACGTCGAGTCTGCGGGTTCCAGTGGAAGTTGTAGCAAGTCGCCTATCCAGATTGTTATGGAACCACCACATGTCATTCACTTTGGTGCCCGGCGGTCCCATGCCTCGAGTTCCACTTCCGAGCCACCTCCTCCCTCTACTGCGGATCGCTGGATCGGCGCCCCAGCGGCAGGCGGCGGCTTTTCTCTGAAGGGAGTCTACGTACTGACCCATGACGGATACCTTCATGAACAAATCCTGGCGTCGGGTTTGGATTATGCGCCAGCCGTGAAGTTTCTTCCTGCATCCGCTGGAGATGTATCCGGCCTGAACATGAACGACAGGATCGTGTATACGGAATCGAATCAGGGATGCGGCGATGCTCGCAATGCGGTCTGGTCGATCGACCTGAACACGTCGGAGCATTCTATTGCCAGTTATCCATCTCAGAAAGTTCGTCCGGCGGATTTGACGGGACCGGCGATTGGATCCGACGGGACTGTCTATATCTCTACTGGCGCCGGCACATCGGATGACTCTGCTGGAGTGTATGCCAATAGCGTGGTAGCGCTGTCCCCAAAGGATCTGAAGGTCAAGGACTGGTACACGCCTTTGGGTAGCGGTAAGGGATGGATGCTGAAAGTCAGTCCGATTGTCGTCCGTTATAAGGATAAGGATTTGGTGGCGGCGGCGGGTAAAAACGGCAGCGTTGTTTTGTTGGACAGCGAATCGCTCGGTGGAAAGGATCATCACACTCCACTGGCTGAGACGAGTCAAATATCCAAAGCCCCCAGGAAGGGCGCATGGGAGAGCCTGGCGAGTTGGCAGGACAACAGCGGTGAGCTGTGGGTTCTGGAGTCGATCTCGGCACCGGTGCAACGGGATGTCGAGTTTGCCAGCACAAACGGATCTGTGCCGCACGGCAGCGTCGTTGCGTTCAAAGTTGAGGACAAGGACGGTCGCCCGGTGCTGACGCCGGCCTGGATCTCGCGTGACTTGAGAAATCCGGCGTCTCTGGCAATCGTCAATGGAGTCGTATTTGCTCTTGCCGGAGGGGACGCTTCCGATCACGCGATCCTTTATGCCTTGGACGCCGCAACGGGGAAGGAGTTGTACTCCAGCGGAGACGCAGTTCCTACGTACACACATCTTTCCGGCGTGTCGGTGGCCGATGGTCATGTCTTCTTTACCACCCACGACAATACGCTTTACTCATTCGGAATTCCGATGGAACACTAGAGCAAAAGAAAGAGGCATCTATGCCAAATCGTTCTGAGATACAAGAAGCGCTCGACGCAGGTGCGGGCATTTTAAGGTTGGAACCCTGTTGGGTGCCACGCTCCTTTATGATTCCAGGAAGAAGATTGAAGCTGCATCCGGACGATCTGTATGCATTCGGAGGTCATCGGGGAGGGATTAACGAACGCTGGTTTTCGTCGACGACAAAGGCTTCGAATGGGCCGGAGACTTTGCCCGATGAGGGACTCAGTTATATCCGCGTCAAGAACGGCAAGAAATTTCTGCTGAAAGAGGCGGTCGAAACAGCGGGAGACTTGTTGCTTGGTGAAGAGGTGATGCAACGCGAGGGCGGATGGAATCTACTCTGCAAGTTTTTTGACAACATGGGTCCCATCCCGCACCACATGCACCAGAGCGATGCGTTCGCGAAGCTGGTGGGACAGAAGGGGAAGCCGGAAGCGTACTACTTTCCGCCGCAATACAACCTGACCGGCAACAATTTTCCCCATACCTATATGGGGCTTGAGCCAGGAACGACGAAGGAAGATATCCGTCGATGCCTGGAAAAGTGGAATCAGGGGGATAATGGCATTCTTCTCCATTCACGCGCCTATCGTCTGGAGCCGGGCACAGGATGGCAAATCAACCCGGGAATCCTTCACGCTCCCGGCTCGCTGGTGACGTACGAGCCGCAGGTAAACAGTGACGTGTTTGCGATGTTTCAGTCCGAGGTGGAGGGCCGGATCGTGGATTGGAGCCTGATGACGAAGGACGTCAAAACCGAATTCCATCACGATCTTGACTATCTCATCAGCATGCTCGACTGGGATGCCAACGTGAACCCCGAGTTTGCAAAGACAAATAAGACTTTCCCCCGTCCTGTGAGACCGATCGAGGAGATGGAGGCGAACGGCTATCGCGAAAAGTGGATTACGTACGGCACGCCCTCCTACTCCGCGAAGGAGCTTACGGTGCTGCCGAAGCGGACGGTGACAATCAGGGATAGTGCCGCGTATGGCGTGATCCTGACCCAGGGGTATGGAGCGATTGGCGGTCAGTCTGTGGCAACACCCTCCATGATTCGGTTCGGTGAAATGACCGAGGATGAGGTATTCGTCACGGCCGACGTTGCCAAGCAAGGCGTGCTGGTCGAGAATCCAAGTGCATCCGATCCGCTCGTTTTTCTGAAGCATTTCGGGCCCGGCAATCCGGATGCAAAACCGCTGTGTCATAACTGAGCTGAGGGATTGTGAGCGCAGTCAGCCAACACAAAAGCCCGGCCATCCATAACGCGATGTGGCCCGGCATCGTAGGAAAGGGCGCGGATTCTGAGCCGCCCATTGACCTGGAAACGATGCTGGACCTGACGGCGGAAGCCAGGGTGGGCGACGTTCGTTTCGATGGAGTCGATTTATTCCTGTCATCGCCGCATACGGACATTGACTCTACTGATTCTGATCTGAAGCGTCTTGCCGACAGTATCGCCAAGCGCCAACTCGTGGTCGGCTCCCTGGTTGCTCCGGTCTGGCCGCCTGCGGGTGGCGGTTCCGCAATGGGTTCTCAGGATGAAGTGAAGAAGTTTCTGACGCAGGTCCGAAAGGCTTGCGCTATTGGCAGAAAGTTGCGTGACATCGGGATTCGCCGGTATGGGATCATCCGCATTGATTCCGCGACGGGGGTAGCGGACTGGGCCAATGATCCTGTGAGCAACACAAAGCGAATCGCGGAAACGTTTCGGGAGGCCTGTGTTATCGCCGAAGACTATGGAGAGCGGCTCGCGGCAGAAGGCGAGATCTGCTGGGGTGGTATGCATAGCTGGAGACGGATGGTCGAACTGTTGGAAATGGTGAATCGTCCCCAGACACTTGGGTTCCAGGCAGATATGGCTCATTCGCTGCTGTACACGCTGGGATACAACGCTCCGGAGGACCGATTGCTGCCGGAGAATTTCGATTGGTCGCAGCGGGATGTGTTGATGGAAGCGTTGCGAAAAGTGACAGATGCGCTGCGTTCATGGACCATCGACTTTCATGTGTCACAGAACGATGGCACCGTCCGGGGGGCCGGCTCCCACGATAAGACCGGACGCCACTGTCCGGCAAACGATGCCAATGGCAGGATGAATATCGTCGCCGTCGCCGGGTTGTGGATGTGCAACGAGAATGGAATTCCCACCCGCGCCTACGAACATATCTGCTGGGACGGCTGCCTGTTTCCCAACGCAACTATGATGATGCCGAATACATGGAACGACGTACTGAAGACATTGATCGCCGTGCGCAATGCCCACGGATGGGATTGAGCAAGGAGAATCGCACATCGTTATGGCGAGAAAAAACCTGAATATCGGCCTGGTGGGGTGCGGTTTCATGGCGCGCACCCATTCCAACGCGTACCTTCAGGCACCACGATTTTTTGATCTACCTTACCAGCCAATTCTCAAAGCCGTTTGCGCGCGCAGTGCTGAGAGAGCGAAAGGATTTGCTGAAACCTGGGGGTATCAATCCGTAGAAACGGACTGGCGGGCTCTGACGCAGCGGCCGGATATCGACCTAATCGATATTGCCAGTCCGAACGATACGCACGCGGAGATTGCCATTGCTGCCGCCAAGGCGGGGAAAATGGTGCTTTGCGAAAAGCCCCTGGGCCGCAATGCGGCGGAAGCCAGAGCGATGGTGGATGCGGTGGAATCAGCCCACGTGCCGAACATGGTTTGGTACAACTATCGCCGCGTTCCTGCTGTTGTTCTGCTGAAGCAATTACTGGACGAAGGAAGATTCGGCCGCATCTTCCATTACCGATCGAAATTCCTGCAGGATTGGACGATTTCAAAAGACCTTCCACAGGGTGGCGAGGGGTTGTGGCGGTTGGATCTGTCCGTCGCAGGCAGCGGCGTCACTGGCGACTTGCTCGCACATAACATCGATATGGCACTGTGGCTGAACGGGCCCATCACCGAAGTTACGGCAATGACGGAAACGTTTATCAAGGAGCGCAAGCACAACTTGACCGGGACTATTGAGCCGGTGCGAATTGACGATGCCAGCGCATTCTTATGTCGCT
>JBDTBI010000461.1:0-4971 GCA_039924215.1 Acidobacteriaceae bacterium | reverse complement strand
AGAAGGAACGCTCTCGCCAGGATTTTCAGCCTAGCGAAAAGCGACCCGATTGTTCTATCCAACCTCAAAGATTGAACGGGAAATTTGCCGGTCATTCCAACCCCGACTGAAATAGTCGTATATTTATAGAGGGGGCGGAATCGTTTTGGAAATAACGTCGCGCCAATCTCGATCAGGCAATTTTCCGCTCCGCCTTGTTCTGGCGGTGGCGGTGTTCTTTGCCGCTACCATATTGATTTGGTACGGATTCGCCACCTCCGGAGTCCCTGATCCGTTAGCTCCACCACAAGACTCGACGGCTGGCGTTCTGGATATCGGAGTGCTCGTTTTTCGAGAAGGGCTGGAATGCGTTCTGGTCCTCTCCGCTATCACGGCCAGCATGGTTCGGTCTGGGGAGCCGTACCAACGTCCGGTGGCTGCGGGCGTTGGAGTTGGATTTGTAGCGACCATGATCACGTGGTTCGTCGCGGTCTCCATCGTGGATGACCTGACCCAGAGCGTCAATGCTCTCTATGTCCAGGCCGGCACGGGGCTGCTCGCGGTGATTGTCCTTATCATCGTGATGAATTGGTTTTTCCATAAGGTCTACTGGACTGGCTGGATTTCTCTCCACAACAAGCGAAAGCGCGAACTGGTTGAGGATGCCAAAAGCAATCCCAGTACCAGACGGAAATGGCTGCTCGGAATGGCGATGCTCGGCTTCACCTCCTTTTATCGCGAAGGCGTTGAGGTGGTGCTCTTTCTTCAGACCTATCGGCTGAAACTTGGCGGCAAGCCGGTCCTTCTGGGCGTAGTGATTGGCCTGATATTGACAGCGATTGTTGCAGTTTTCACATTTCTGGCGCACCGGAAACTACCTTACAAGAAAATGCTGGTTGTGACCGGCATGTTGCTGGGCGTTGTGTTGCTGGTGATGGTGGGCGAGCAGGCGCAGGAGATGCAACTGGTACACTGGTTGCCTACCACAGTGATCCCGGTGCTCGAAAATAGAATTCCAGCATGGATGGGACTCTGGTTCTCGGTGTTTCCCACATTGGAGTCGCTAGCGGCACAGGCGATTGCTGCTGCTGTCGTCATCGGCTCTTACGTTATGGCTCGTAAATAGGACGACGGTGAGGTCATCCCACCTGATCGAGCCACGTGCCAAAGACGGCCTGGGCGGCCGTTCGTAACCGAGTACCGTGCGCCTTCGCTTCAGCACGCAGCACGCAGGGGTCAACCCCGGCTTGTGCCAGCTCGCTGGCATGGCCGACCAGCCACGGTTCGAGGCGGTCGCTGTCGGCTTCAAGATGGAATTGCAGTCCTAGCGCATTCTTCCCTGGTGCGAACGCCTGATGGGGGCAGAGCGGCGTGGTTGCCAGGCTCTCCATGCCTTTTGGAATCGCAAACTGATCCCCGTGCCAGTGCAGCACGGCGGTATCTGCTGGCAGGTTGGATAGGGGAGACTTGTGCCCGGCCGGGGTCAACACGATCGGCGCAAAACCAATCTCTTTGTGTCCCATGGATCCCACGGGGGTACCCAACACATGCGCCATTAACTGCGCTCCCAGGCAGATGCCCAAAAGCGGCCGTTGGTCGTTGAGCCGCTGTTCAATCGCGCGGAGTTCCTGCGTCAAAAATGGGTAAACCTTTTCGTCATAAACCCCAATTGGCGCTCCCAGCACAATAAGAAGATCGGCCTGTTTCGCTTCCAGGTCATCAAGTTTTTGAAGCCCGATGTCGCAGTAGCGGGTCTGGTATCCGCGCTGGTGTAGCAGCGGTTCCAGCGTTCCCAGATCTTCAAAGTGAATATGGCGGATGGCGATGGCGGTCTTCATATGCGTATTGGCAGTTTAGTCCAGTCCTAGCTGCAGCCGGGTCGCTTCCGACATCATGTGGGGGCCCCATACGGGCTCGAAGACGATCGTTACGTTCACTTCTTTCACATCCTTCAGGGGGGTCAGTCGGGTTTCGATATCAGCTTTCAACACGTCGCCCATGCCGCAACCGGGAGCGGTCATCGACATCGTAATGTCGATCTTCTGGCCGCCTTCCACGGGAGTGATGACGCAGGTATAAACGAGGCCAAGATCGACGATATTCACTGGAATCTCAGGATCGTAGACCAGACTCAACTGGTCCCACACGAGCTTCTCGCTGAACGTGTCCGTTACTTCGTCGGCGCTTTTCTGCACCTCAAAGCCCAGCGCGTCCGCGTCCTCGGCGCCAATGCGCATCAACTGATATCCGGTGGAGATCGTGAAGCTGCCGCCCAGGGTTTGTTGGAGGAACACCGGCGTACCTCCAGTCAGGATATGAAGTGTTCCGGCCGGAATCTCCGTCGCTTTGCAGTCGCGTGTGAGTGCGATAATTTCGTTTGGCATGTTTTCTCCTGGCACCGTCTCGGTACCGTCGGCTTCGCTGCGAGGGCTATTCGGTAGAAGCCACTTGTTTCCCTTCAAGCGCGGCACGCAGCGTATGCCAGGCAAGTGTGGCGCATTTGATCCGCGTGGGAAAACCGGCAACGCCCGCGAAGACCTCCAGCTTGCCCAGTTCCTCCGCGTCGCTGACGGCGGTTCCGGTGGAGACGCCCGTCACAACGGAATGAAATTTGGTGAAAATCTCGTTCGCTTGAGCCGCTGTTTTGCTTTTCAGCATCTGGCTCATCATGGATGCGGAAGCTTTGGAAATTGCACAGCCGGAGCCCTGGAAGGAAATGTCCCGAATGGTGCCGTCCTCCATGTCCAGAAAAATCGTGTAATGGTCGCCGCAAAGCGGGTTGTAGCCCTCCGCCTGGTGGTTTGCCATTTCCATTGTGCGAAAATTCCGCGGGTGCTTGCTGTGTTCCAGAATGATCTCCTGGTAGAGGTCCCCCAGCTCCGACATCAGGCGAAAACCTCCTTCAGTTTATGAATGCCGGACACCAAAGCATCGAGTTCGCCTCTCGTGTTGTACATCGCCAGAGAAGCGCGGGCCGTGGCTGGAATGCCGAAGCGCTGCATCACCGGCTGAGCGCAATGGTGTCCGGTACGAATGGCAATACCCTCCTGGTCGAGCACCGTTCCAATATCATGGGGGTGGATGTCGTCCATCACAAACGACAGCACCCCCGCCTTTTCTTTCGCGGTTCCTATCAACTTCAGTCCGGGCACTGTACGTAGCGCGGCAGTCCCGTACACCAGCAGGTCGTGTTCGTGGGCGGCGATGGCATCGAGGCCGATTCCCACTACATACTCGATTGCGGCTCCCAGGCCGATAACGCCTGCGATGTTCGGCGTTCCAGCTTCAAACTTGTACGGCAGCTGGTTGTAGATCGTCTTCTCAAATGTGACCGATCGGATCATATCGCCGCCACCCTGATACGGCGGCATAGCCTCAAGGAATTTCCGTTTGCCGTACAGCACGCCGACACCTGTCGGGCCATAAATCTTGTGGCCGGAAAACGCGTAAAAGTCACAGTCCAGCGCACGCACGTCCACGGCTACGTGGGGAACGGCCTGCGCACCATCCACTACAACCGGTATGTTGTGGGCGTGAGCCATCTCCACAATCCGCGCAATCGGATTCACCGTGCCCAATGCGTTTGAAACATGGGCAATCGCGACCAGTTTTGTGTTTGAATGCAACAGGCTTTCGAATTTGTCCAGCTCCAGTTCGCCGTCGTCATTGATCGGTGCGATGCGGAGGTGTGCACCCTTTTGCTCGCACAGTATCTGCCACGGAACGATGTTCGAATGATGCTCCATCGCCGAAATGATAATTTCGTCCCCAGCGCCGACATGTTCGCGGCCATAAGTCTGGGCCACCAGGTTGATGGCCTCGGTCGCGCCACGGACAAATATGATTTCGCTCGTATCCTCCGCGTTCAAAAACTGCCGGATGGTTTCGCGCGCCGCCTCATACGTATCGGTGGCCGACTGTGAAAGCTGATGCACCCCGCGATGGATATTGGCATTCTCGAAGGCATAATAATGCGAGATTGCGTCGATGACAGCTTGAGGCTTTTGCGTAGTGGCGGCGTTGTCCAGATACACGAGAGGTTTGTCATGTACCTGCCGGCTCAGGATGGGAAAATCCGCACGGATCCCGGAGACATCGAAAGGCACCGGCATCGTGCGCCGATCCTGGAGATCCCCGACTGGGACTGCAACCGTCATCCGATTTCCTCCCATCTTCTCTCGGTCTGTGATCCGGGGCCGGAAAATGATCCCAATTGTGGCATGGACTCATGAACAAGTTGCTCGATGTGCGTACGCAGCGGACCGGCCTTGATGCGTCCCAGACACTCTCCCGCAAACGCAAACAGCAGCATCTCCCGTGCGGTGGCTTCATCGAGGCAACGGGAACGCAGGTAATAGAGCGCCGTCTCATCGATCTGGCCAATGGTGGCGCCATGGGTGCATTTCACATCATCGGCATAGATTTCCAGTTGCGGCTTGGTGTCAATCTGGGCATCGTCGGAAAGCAGCAGATTGCGGTTTGTCTGCTTCGCGTCCGTTTTCTGGGCATCTTTGTGGACCAGAATGCGCCCATGAAAAACGCCATGGGCATGGCCGCTCAGGATGCCGTTGTAATACTGATGACTGGCGCAATGCGGACTGCAATGCTCGACGTGCATGTAGTTATCCAGGTGCTGCCGGTCGTCGCCAAGGAAGAGGCCGTTGATCAGGCATTCTCCCCCCTCCCCGGCCAGAACCGGGTGGACGTTGTTGCGCACCAGGGCGCCGCCGAGCAGCACGGAATGGGAACTCACATTGGCGTCCCGCTCCTGTTGAATGCGCAGCGTGCTGAAATGGAACGACTTTAGATTCTGCCGCTCGATCAGATGAGTGGAGACGGCGGAGTTTTCCGCCGCAATCATCTCGGTAACAGTGTTTGCGAACAGAACATCGTCACCCAGGGAAACATGTTCCTCGACGATGCTGGCCTGGGCATTGCGCTCTGCGATCAGCAGGTTCCGCGGATGAATCATCTGCGGCTCATCCGAATCCG
>JBDTBI010000460.1:0-10289 GCA_039924215.1 Acidobacteriaceae bacterium | reverse complement strand
AAAGCGATTAAAGCAGCCCAAAACCGAAAAGACGCAGCCACTGCCGCGCCTTCTAGACTCGCTTCCCTACGCGATCACAAACGCAGCGGCTTGCCATATTCCTCGTCAAATACCGTTCGCGCCATTTCAAAACGGCCGCCATAATATTTGTCCGGCCCCTGAAGATGGCCTACTCCCAGCAGTGCGACGACATGATAGCTAAGGGGAAGCTTCAGTGCTTCCCGGATTTTCTCTTCCTCAAACCCCTCCATGGGCGCGGTGTCGTAGCCAAGCGCCTCGGCCATCAGCATCATGTAGGTAAAGGCTGTCATCACGTGCCGGTTCAGCCACATCGGCAGATTGGGGTGGTTCGAGAGGTAGTTTGGAATCGCCTCCTCTGCCTGCGCCGCATAGCTTTCCGGCATGCCACCTTCCCGCCCCATGCGCAGCATCTCTTCCAGGTCGCCGTTGCGCCACCCATCGGCATCTCCACACGCCACAATCATCACGGAGGCTTCTTCCACCTTGGCCTGGTTAAAACTTGCCGCGCGCAGACGCTTTTTCTGCTCCGGGCTACGGACAACGATAAATCGCCACGGCTGCATGTTGTAGCCGCTCGGCGCCTGCAGCCCAGCATTCAGGATTTGCTTCAGGTCTTTCTCAGGAACTGGAACACCGTCGAAACTGGGAGTGTCACGACGAGTCTTGATGATTTCGGAAAATGTTTTTTTGGTCGAATTCATTCCGTATTTTCCTCTATGTACCTGATATCGCCAGCAGCCTGCCCGGCGTCTCAAAAGGTAGCAGGACGGTGATCCTTCGCCCCATGCCGACTCGCACAAACATTGTTAGTCTAGTACAGAAATGCTTTGTAATCTGTACACTCGCGCAGGAGCGCCAAAACACTTGGATGCTGAAGCTGCAACGGCACGCCGATCTTCAGCGGATTCTTCTCCGCTTCCGAGCCCTGCGCGCACGAGAAGATCCGTGAGAATCTGTTGGATTCTTGTTCTCAGTGAATTTCTTTTTCTGTCTGCATTCGCGACGGCAAACGCGCAGGTATCTCAAAGCGGCAATGGAATTCGAGGCCGCTCAATCGCCTCTTTGAATGTCAAAACCCGCAGCAGAAATGCGGCGGCAGTAAAGACAGCGAGAACGCGGCACCGCGCGCTAGCCGCAGTTCGCCGTCATGAATCTCAGAAATCATCCGTTCAGCCCATGCCCACGCCGCCCGCGATGCCACCACAGCCGGTTCCGCCCGCGGAACAACCGGCAACACCGGCGACGATCAGTTTTCAGCAAGGGGTGTTGAGCATTCACGCTCAGAATTCCAGCCTGGTCACAATTTTGAACCAGGTCTCGCACCAGACTGGACTGGTGATCGAAGGACTGAACCGCGACAAGCGTGTCTATGGGGAATATGGACCCGGCAATATAACTAGCACGCTGACGGCATTGCTGGACGGCTCTGGATACAACTACGTCATCATCGGTGGCGACAGCAGTCACGCGCCCAGCAAGCTCATCCTCACGCAGAACAATGGTGCTGGCGCTTCCAGCCCTACATCTGCAATAGGCAACGGAACAGCTGCGACCGCCGGCACTGTCGCTGAACCAGTCACAGCCGATCCTTCCGAACCGGTCCGTGCCAAGACTCCTCAGGAAATTTTCGATGAGCTGCGGAAAATGCATCCCCAGTGATCGAAGGCAATCTCAAACAATGGGTAGGGTATTAGGAAGGACGCACAGCAGAAATTTAAGATTTTGGAAGGCGGTACGTTGCGGCGAGCAAAAAGACGAGACGCTGTTTCAGAAATGTTTTAGAGATTGACAACTTTCGCCTGGATTTGCAGCTGAGCTGAATCGTGTGCGTGAACGTGCATCCGGGCCACAGCAAACAGTGCGCTGCATAATCCATACGCAAGGGCAACACCCAGGGCGAGCGAGGCAAGAATGGTCGAGATTAGGAACAGGATCATCTGAAACTTCCTCCATTGTAAATGGCTTGCGGGGCAGTACGACAGCGCTCGATCAGGCTTCAAGGGAAAGAAGGGTATCCACACGCCTCGTCCACCATTCAACTGAATTTCTGTGTCACTTGCCAGCATGTTCGGCAGCAATACTATTGCTTGGGAAGATTCCTCCAGGCTTCGCTTCCCTTTTGAAATCCCGAATCACCCCGAAATACGCGGCAGAAAGGCCGTCCAAAGTTCCAGTAAGAATCCATGTCGATATCCCGAATCATCGTGCGCGGAGCACGCCAGCATAATCTGAAGAACATCACGGTGGAGATTCCGCGTAACTCCTTCACTGTCATCACCGGCCTCTCCGGCTCCGGCAAATCCTCGCTCGCCTTCGACACCATCTATGCGGAGGGCCAGCGGCGCTACGTGGAGACCCTTTCCGCCTATGCGCGCCAGTTTCTCGATCAGATGGAACGCCCGGATGTGGACTCCATTGAGGGTCTCAGCCCGGCCATTTCCATCGAACAAAAGACCACCAGCCGCAGCCCTCGTTCCACCGTTGGCACCATCACCGAGATTTACGACTATTTGCGCCTGCTGTATGCCTCCATCGGCGTCCCCCATTGCCCCAACTGCGGACGTCCCATCTCGCGCCAGTCCGCGGACCAGATCGTAGGCCGCGTCATGGAGCTGGCGCCTGGAGAGCGGGTAACCATCTACGCTCCCATCGTGCGGGGGCGTAAGGGCGCGTTCCGCGAGGAACTCGAAAAACTCGATCAGCAGGGATTTCGCGCCCGCATTGACGGAGAAATCCGTGATCTGGCGGAAGATATCGTGCTGGAAAGGCGAAAGAACCATACCATCGAAGCGATTGTGGACCGCATTGCCGTCAAGCCCGGCGTGGAAAAGCGCCTGGAAACCGCAGTCACAAAGGCGCTCCAGATGGCGAACGGCCTGGTTCTGGTGGCGATGCCTGCCAGCGCCTCTCAATCCGGCAGTGCCCCGAGCAGTCGAGTACCGAGCAGTCGAGTAGAGGAGCAGCTCTATTCCTCCTCCATGGCCTGTCCCGACTGCGGCATCAATGTTCCCAAGCTCGAGCCGCGCAGCTTTTCCTTCAACAGCTCCTACGGCGCATGCCCGCACTGCAATGGCCTCGGCAGTATCTATGATTTCGATCCTGCCAAGATCATCATCGACTGGTCCAAGCCTTTACTTGAGGGAGGACTCGGGCCGGGCGGCAGTTCCCAGTATCTGGCCCGCCTCATTCACCTTGCCGCCGACCGATACAAGATCGATCTCAAACAACCCTTTGAATCACTCCCGGAAAAGCAACAAGGGCTCCTACTGCATGGGCCCGACCGCGGAGAGGGCCCGCGCACCGGCTTTCACGGCATTCTGAAGTGGCTGCGCCAATCCCTTGACGAAGTCCGCTCCGACAGCTATCGCGAATGGTTGATGGGCTATATGTCCGCCACCACCTGCCCCATCTGCCATGGCAAGCGGCTTCGGCCTGAATCGCTTGCTGTCACGATCCATGGCCTTTCCATCGCGGATTTTGTCGCGATGCCATTGGTCAACGCGCTCCAGGCCGCGAACGGATTCACATTCAGCCAGCGCGAACAGCTCATCGCCGACCGGCTGCAGCGGGAAATCATTGAGCGGCTGGAATTCCTCGTCGCCGTCGGCCTCGGCTATCTTTCGCTCGACCGCAGCGCCGCCACCATTTCCGGCGGGGAAGGCCAGCGCATCCGTCTCGCGACTCAGATCGGCTCCCGACTCCGGGGAGTTCTTTATGTTCTCGACGAACCCTCCATCGGGCTGCACCAGCGTGATAATGAGCGGCTCATCGAAGCGCTCACTTCTCTGCGCGATCTCGGCAATACCGTGCTGGTTGTCGAGCATGATGAGGACACAATTCGACACGCCGACTACGTGCTCGATCTTGGACCGGGTGCGGGCCTGCTGGGAGGCGCGGTTGTGGCACAGGGCACACCGCAACAGATCATGGCCTCCGATTCCCTTACCGGCCAGTATCTCAGCGGGAGACTCGACACGGCGCCGCGCAGTCATCCCCGGGAACCTGGCGGCCAGTGGCTCACCGTGGAAGGCGCGCGCGGGCACAACCTCAAAAACCTGACGGCGCGCTTCCCCTTCGGCCTGCTGACCGTTATCACGGGTGTCTCCGGCTCCGGAAAAAGCACGCTCATCAACGACATCCTGTACCGTGCGCTGGCACAGCAGCTCTACGGTTCCCGCGAAGAGCCCGCCGAGCACGATCGCATTGTCGGCAGCGAACAAATCGACAAAGTGGTCCAGATTGATCAGTCGCCCATCGGCCGCACGCCGCGCTCCAATCCGGCAACCTATACCGGCGTTTTCACCGCTATCCGCGAGTTGTTCGCCATGCTGCCCGAGGCGCGGGAACGGGGATACAAAGCGGGCCGATTTTCCTTCAACGTTCCCGGAGGCCGCTGTGAAACCTGCCAGGGAGACGGCCAGCGCCGCATTGAAATGAACTTTCTTCCCGATGTATACGTTACCTGCGAGGTGTGTAACGGACGCCGTTACAATCAGGAAACGCTGGCGGTGCGCTTCCATGGCTATTCCATCGCCGATATTCTCGAGCTGCCCATCTCCGATGCGCTGAACGTCCTTCAAGACATCCCTCTCGTGCGCCAGAAGCTAGCCACGCTGAACGATGTCGGGCTCGGCTATGTGCATCTGGGCCAGTCGGCCACCACGCTTTCCGGCGGCGAAGCACAACGCATGAAGCTGGCGAGAGAACTCTCCAAGCGGCAGACGGGACGCACCGTATATCTATTGGACGAGCCCACCACCGGCCTGCACTTCGACGATGTACGAAAGTTGATGGAAGTGCTCCACAGCTTGAGCGATCTGGGCAACACCGTTCTCATCATCGAGCACAATCTGGACGTGATTCGCAGCGCCGACTGGATCCTGGATCTTGGTCCGGAAGGTGGAGCGGAAGGTGGTGAAATCGTCGCGGAAGGCACGCCCGCCCAGGTTGCCGCAAATCCAGCTTCGTATACCGGACAGTTCCTGCGCCGCTATTTCCCGCATCTGGACTCTGCGGCCAACCCGACCCACACCACGCAAGTCCCAGCCGTAAAGACCCCAGCCGCAAAGACCCCATCCGCAAAGAAGGGTCGCGCTCCGGCGCGGAACAAGATACAACTAAAGAGAAAACAATAGACGCTCCAGAAAAACCTCTCCGAACAACAGGCAATCGAACTACCTGACCGTGAATTGGAACCCATATCCCGTGCCGGAAATCCTACCGCCCAGTACCGATGACGCTCCAGAATTGTCGCCGCCTCCTGGCGAGACTCCCACTGTGCTCGAGATGGTGGCATTTTTTACTCTGGCGGGAATTTTAATCCTCGCAGCGCACGCCTTCGGCGCCGCTGTCGTCCTGCACTGGCACCTGCTTGGCCACATCAGCATCAGACATCTGGCATACCAGCCAAAATTCACCATTCCCATGATGGTCGTGTCCTATGGCGTCGTGCTGGGGGCCGCTGCATTCCTTTTTGGTCGTGTCTGGCCCAATGGATTTCTTGCAGGCATCCATTGGAATTTTTCTCGGGCGCGCCAGTCTGCGATCCGGCTGGCAATGCTTGGAATCGGACTTGGGATTGGGCTTCAGTTGGTTTCAAATTACCTGCCGGTTCCCGATAAAATGCCTGTGGATGCCTACTTCCAGAATTCCCTCGATGCATGGATGGTGGCCCTGTTTGGCGTTTTCATCGCACCCGTCGTCGAAGAAATCGCATTCCGCGGATTTCTCTACCCCGCCTTGCGGCCGTGGACGGGGCGCATCGTGGCGGCTGTTTTAACCAGTATTCCCTTTGCGCTGCTGCACGCCCAGCAGGTCGGGGATGCCTGGGCCCCTCTGGCTCTCGTCTTTCTCGTCAGCCTGGTTCTGGTTGCAATTCGTGAACGCACCGGCTCCGTCGCCGCATCCGCTCTGGTACACGCGTGCTACAACTTATCCATTTTTGGCGTCATTTTTTTCGCTAGTGGGGGCTTTCAGCATTTGGAGCGCCTAAAAAATTAGCAGAATCCTTCATGCCGTTATAACCGCAGCGGCCCAAACCCTTCGATTCCTATCCATCCTGTATTCTGAAATGTTTTGCTATTCCTGCGGGAGAACCGTCCATGTTCGTGCGTTGTAGCGCCATTCTGCTGTTTGCAACTCTGGCCTTTGGGCAAACCCCAGCGCCTGCAACCACACCGGATGCAT
This sequence comes from Acidobacteriaceae bacterium, assembly GCA_039924215.1. Lineage (GTDB taxonomy): Bacteria > Acidobacteriota > Terriglobia > Terriglobales > Acidobacteriaceae > JAKAAZ01. The sequence goes on along the minus strand of JBDTBI010000460.1, from coordinate 4,082 downwards.
CCTCGATCCTCGGCTTTCGCAACGGCGCGGCAGAGGTACAACTGGACCAGCAATTTCTTCAGGTGCCAAGCGCTGCGCTCGCCGGCGAGGAACTAAAAACGCTGACCGCCGCTCCTCATATAGCAGGATCGAAGGAAGACCATGCGACCGCCCTCTATGTCGCACAAAAGTTCCGCGACGCCGGCCTGGAAACAAAAATCGTGCCCTACCGGGTCATGATGAACTTTCCCAAAAAGATTCAGGTGACCGCATTCGACGCGCAAGGAAAGCAGATCATGTCCGGCCCCACGCCGGAGCACGTCAGTGACGATCCCTACCAGGACGATCCGCTCATTGTCACCGCCTTCAACGCCTATTCGCCGTCTGGAAATATCACAGCGCAGGTGGTCTACGCGAACTACGGCAAACCGGAGGACTTTGCCGTGCTGGCGGCCAAACATATCAGCGTACGCGGCAAGATCGTGATCGCTCGCTACGGCAAAAATTTTCGTGGAGTCAAAGCGTATCTCGCGCAACAACACGGCGCAGCGGGCCTCATCATTTACTCCGACCCAGCCGACGACGGCTATTACAAAGGCGACATCTATCCCGAGGGACCGTACCGTCCTGAAACCGGCGTGCAACGCGGGTCCATCGAATACATGTTTAAGTATCCCGGCGATCCCACAACACCGGGTTTTGCCTCAACGCCGGATCTTCCTGCTGGCAAGCGCGTCCCTCTAGTGGATGCGACGAACATGCCGAAAATCCCTTCTACGCCCTTGTCCTATCACGATGCGGCGCCGATTCTGGCGGCGCTTGCAGGACCGGAATCTCCTCGTTCCTGGCAGGGAGGATTGCCTTTCACCTACCACATGGGCCCCGGACCGGTGACGGTTCATATGCTGCTGCAGCAGACCTATGCGCTGCACACCATCTGGGATGTCATTGGAAAGATTCCCGGCACGGAGTATCCCGACCACTGGGTGATCGTCGGCAACCATCGCGACGCGTGGGTTTTCGGCGCGGTCGACCCCAACAGCGGCACCGCAGCCATGCTGGAGGCTGTCCATGGAATGGGAGTCTTGCTCAAACAGGGCTGGAAGCCAAAGCGCACACTACTCTTCGCCAGTTGGGATGCGGAGGAACAAGGGCTGGTCGGCTCGACCGAGTGGACCGAGGACCACGCCGCACAATTGGCGCACGCAGTCGCCTACTTCAATATCGACGTGGGCGTGTCCGGACCGAATTTTGATGCCCAGGCAGTCCCCTCGCTGAAGCCATTTCTCGTCAGCCTGACAAAGATTGTTCCCAGTCCGCAAGGGGGTACGGTGTATGATGCGTGGCTGCTCGATCAGCAAAAGGCAGAGGCAAAAAACAACCACGACCAACACATGGATCAAGGCCAGGACAGTTCCTCGCTGGTTCAGGGAATCCGTATCGGCGACTTGGGCAGCGGCTCAGATTACACTCCATTTCTGCAGCATCTCGGGGTACCCTCGACCGATATTGGTTCCAGCGGACCCTATGGCGTCTATCACTCTGCCTTCGACGATTACACCTGGTTCACCAAATTTGCCGACCCGACGTTTGTATACCTGCAGCAGCAGGCCAGAGTCTTAGGGCTGGAGGCTCTCCGCATGGCCGATGCCGACCTGCTGCCCTACAACTATGCCGACTACGGCGGTGAAGTGGTCGGCTATCTCCAGACAGCCCAGAAAAAAGCTTCCCAGGCAGGAATGTCCGGACTGGATTTCTCGGCGGCCATTGCTGCGGCACATCGCTTCCAGGAAGCGGGCGCGCGCGTGTTGCTACAGGAACAGAACCCTGCCGGCTCTCTGCGGCAGCAGAATGACACACTGCGCCAGACAGAAGAAGATTTGCTCTCGCAGCGCGGTCTTCCCAACCGCCCTTGGTTCAAGCACACCATCTACGCGCCTGGAGAATACACCGGCTACGCAGCCGTCGTCATTCCAGGGGTGAATGAGGCCATCGATGCCAGGGACACCGCTCGCGCAAGTGCCCAACTGGGGATCTTGACGGACGCGCTCACTCGCGCCGCAACGACCCTCAGCAAAATGCCGTAATTCGCCAATTTTTCGGGAAGATCCTGCTCCAGATGCCATAATGCCAATATGGAGATCGGCGAGTTTTTGCGAGAAAAGGTCATGGCTGTCCAGGAGTATTCCATCCTGTCGTGGACGGCCATCGCCAATATTTTTCGTCGCCCTTTTTATTGGGGAGACTTCTTCACGCAGGCCGATTTGATCGGCGTGGGTTCTGTGCCCATTGTGATCCTGACCGGCTTCTTTACCGGCGGCGTCCTGGCCCTCAATTCCACCGCGACTCTGGCCCAGTTTGGGGCCAAAGCGGTCACCGGAACCCTGGTGAGCCTGTCCATGGTCAAGGAACTGGGCCCGGTACTAACCGGTTTGATGGTCTCCGGTCGGAATGCTTCCGGAATGGCCAGCGAACTCGGCTCCATGCAGGTGACCGAGCAAATTGACGCCATGCGCGCTCTGGGAACTGACCCGGTTAAAAAGCTCATCACTCCGCGCGTTCTGTCCACCATTATCATGCTGGTCTTTCTCACCATCATTTCCGACGCATTGGGAATCCTTGGCGGCGGTTGGATCTCGAGTACGATGGGCATCAGTGCCACCCAATATTTCCATATGGCCTACCAGTCGCTCAGAAACCCGGACATTCTGGAAGGTCTGATGAAGCCCCTCTTCTTCGGCTACATCATTGCAACCATAGGCTGCTACTTCGGCATGTCCACCCGCGGCGGAACACAGGGCGTAGGCCGCTCCACCACGCAGGCCGTCGTCTACAGTTCCATCCTGATCATTTTCAGCGACTTTCTCATCAGCCGCCTAACCATCGGGATTTTCGGACGCTGAATCAATGTCTACCGCAAACAGCACGCCCGATGTGGCCGCCCAGCCGGCAACACCTGGGGCCGATCAGCCCAGTGTTCGGTTTGAGCACGTTTCCATTGGTTTCGACGGACATTCGGTCCTCACCGATATCAATTTCTCCGCGCGCCCAGGCGAAATGATCATTATTCTTGGCCCGGCCGGCGGCGGAAAAAGCATTCTGCTGAAACTTACTAACGGACTCCTGCGGCCCGACAGCGGAAGCATCTGGGTGTTTGGTGAGGAGATCAGCACCATGCCGGAACGGGACATGTACGCCTTTCGCAGCAATATCGGCATGGTCTTTCAGGAAAGCGCCCTGTTCGATTCTCGCTCTGTGCGCGACAATGTTGCCTTCCGCCTACGCGAACAAAATGACGATGAAGAAGATGTCGACCGTCGCGTAAGACAATCGCTTCGCTTTGTCGAACTGGAGGATGCAATCGACAAATTTCCCGCAGAGCTCTCCGGTGGAATGAAACGACGCGTCGCCATCGCACGTGCCATCATCACGCATCCGAAGTTGCTGCTCTACGATTCTCCTACCGGAGGCCTCGATCCCATCACTTCCTCCACAATCATCGAGCTGGTAATGAAGCAACGCGACGTCTACGACAACACCGCACTCCTGGTCACACATCGCCTGCAGGATGTCTTCACGCTGACCACGCATCAGTTCAACAAGGAATCCAACCAGATGGAACGCATGCCGGACGACGGCGTCGATCCCAACACAAGCATCATGGTGCTCAAGGAAGGCCGCATCGCTTTCCTCGGCTCCCTGGTGGAACTGCTACGCTCCGAGGATCCCTATCTCCAGGAATTTATGGAATAGCCCTAGCGCCAGTCGTCGATCACGTAAGCGTCGGCTCGATTGAATCCCTCCGCATGAGGACGCTGCATGGCGATCCCCTGGTTCGCCACACGATATCCGCGAGAGCGCATGCGCCGGTAAGCATCTTCACGCGCCAGATTCATACCGGCCTCTACCATCGCACCACGCGACGCCGCAAACGCTTCGCAAGCCTCCAGCAGCCGGTCGAAACGCTCACCGCCTCTCGCGCCACCTCGAGCCGCGCCGAACTTGACGTAACAAATCTTCTCGCCGCCCTCGGACCCAGCCCCGGTCAGGCACACCGCGAATGCATCCAGTACGCCGCGTGTGTAGATCAAAACAACATCGCC